>NZ_JABAED010000019.1:0-120756 GCF_023701875.1 Rahnella sp. CG8 | reverse complement strand
CAGAAGTGAAACGCCGTAGCGCCGATGGTAGTGTGGGGTCTCCCCATGCGAGAGTAGGGAACTGCCAGGCATCAAATAAGTGGAAAGCCCCGTACGAAAGTGCGGGGCTTTTTGCTATGCGGAATTTGGATAATGGCAGAAGATCGAAAACTACTGTTTTTGCTGATTTTCCAGCCACCTGATAACAAATTCTCCAACGTCTTCTATCTTATTTATATTCAAGACGCTAATTGTCGTTGAAATAGTCTCTGATAGACAATCACTAGCCACAGCAACAGCATGAATATCAATTAACTGTTCCAATATTCCCCCTGTTCCTTCCCTGTGCAGCACAATTTTGTCGATCTCTTCATGCTTGAACCCTTCAACGAAGATCATATCCAGTTTATTGCGGTCAAAACGCGTCGCAAGATAGTCTAGGTTTAGATGATCCTGCTCGGGCATTTCTGTCATTAATGCCCATCGGCTGCTGCTGGCAACCATAGTCTGGTCTGCACCCGCTTTACGTAGCTCAAAGCTATCTTTCCCTGGAGTATCTACATCCACATCATGATGTGTATGCTTTATCAGACCGGTTCGTATACCACGCTGACGCAAATAGGGGATAAGCTGCTTCAGCAATGTTGTTTTTCCTGTTCCGCTGTGAGCGACGATCCCAAGCAAGGGAATTTGTTGAGTTATCATATGAAAATATCGTGGTGATTAGCTTTCCAATGTGACACATCTTCAGGCGTGTTGAGATTGGAAAACGCTGTGGATTCGTTGAACAATACTGCTTTTGCGTCAATCTGATGAAAGAAAATCATTAATTTCCTGTCGCCATTTGCGAGATAGGTTTCCAGTACTGGAATCAGATTACGGTTCAGCAGACAAAGTGTCGGATGCCCGCGTTCAGGGTCACAGGCAAAAACTGCCCGTTGCCCGGCCGCGTTGGCTAAAAAGGCTTCGGTAAGATTTAACGGAAAGGCTGGTACGTCACAGGGAACGAACAGTACCCACTCGGTTTTACTGGCAGATAATGCGGCAAGCATTCCTGCAAGGGGGCCCTGAAAATCCTGTGTAATGTCAGGGACCGTCTGGAAATTTCGGCCATATCGTTTCGTGTTTCGGTTACAGCTGATGAGAATATCTCCGACTTGTGGGCGTAATCTTTCGGCAATATGTTCAAATAAGGGTTTACCATTAATTTCGACCAGCCCTTTGTCTTCACCCATCCTGCTCGAACGACCACCCGCTAAAATCACGCCGGTAATGTTATCCTGCCCCATAATATTTACCTGTAAAAATGTCTATATTCCGCTCATTGTAACGCCTTACCTTGCGGTCAGGCAGGTTTAACTGTTACCCGGTCAGCTTGTCCTTTCCCTGAAGAAATAACCCTGTTATTTTTAGGGTCTGCAACTACGTTGAAAGGGAATATCATGAAAGAACATCGCGTAAATGAGTTGATCGAACTGCTGCATCCTGCATGGAAAGAAGATTGCGATCTTAACCTGATGGAGTTTATTCAGAAGCTGGCGACAGAATGTGGTTATCAGGGACCTTTGGGAGAACTGAGTGATGACATGTTGATTTATCACCTGAAAATGCGCGGAACTGACAGCACGACTGAAATCCCAGGTTTAAAGAAAGATTATGAGGATGACTTTAAAACTGCACTTTTACGTGCCCGTGGCGTGATTAAAGATTGATGTAAACTTATGTGAACTTCATGCGAACCGCCAAAAATAGATGATACTATTTCCCATTGTCACTTTTCTGTGCGGCTAACCCGAATGAAGTTATGAACAATTCTGCTTTTAATTTTCAGGCATTGTCGCCGGATCTTATCCTTGATGCGTTAGAGAGTATCGGTCTGATTGCTGAGTCCGGCCTCACTGCCTTAAACAGCTATGAGAATCGTGTCTACCAGTTTCTGGGAGAAGACAGAAAACGTTATGTAGTGAAGTTCTACCGGCCGGAGCGCTGGAGTGAAGAACAAATCCACGAAGAGCACCAGTTTTCTCGTGATATGGCTGATGCTGAAATCCCTGCTGTTGCCCCTCTTTCTATTAATAAAGATACACTTCATCACTACCAGGGTTATATGTTCACCGTGTTTCCAAGCGTCGGTGGCCGTCAGTATGAAATAGATAATCTCGATCAGCTGGAATGGGTGGGGCGATTCCTCGGGCGTATCCATCAGGTTGGCAGTGAAAGTCTCTTCACCGCACGCCCGACAATTGGCCTCGATGAATACCTTTCCCGACCACGTGATGTCCTGGCGCAGTGTCCTCTGATCCCCAAAAGCCTGCGAGAGCCTTTTTTAACTGCGACAGATAAACTGATCACGACGACCCGGGAATTCTGGCATACCGACTGGCAGCCTTTGCGCTTACATGGGGATTGCCATCCGGGGAATATTCTCTGGCGAGATGGCCCGCTGTTTGTGGATATGGATGATGCCCGTAATGGTCCGGCAATCCAGGATCTCTGGATGTTGTTACATGGCGACCAAAGTGAGCAAAGGCTTCAGTTAGATATCTTGCTGGAAGCTTATGGAGAGTTTGCTGATTTAGATACAAGTGAACTGTCTTTGATGGAGCCGCTGCGTGCTATGCGCATGGTTTATTATCTGGCCTGGGTCGCCCGTCGCTGGGACGATCCTGCATTTCCTAAGAGCTTCCCCTGGATGCAGGACGAAGATTTTTGGCGTGGTCAGATAGCGGCTTTCACTGAGCAAATTAAGAAATTACAGGCACCTCCTTTACGGCTGATGCCAATGTATTGAGTCACGATTAACGTTCAAGTTTAATTAAATGGAGATAGGCTTTATATGAAAAAGATATTCCTGGCACTGGTTGGTATGGTTATGGCCTTCAGTGTATCTGCAGCGCAATTTTCTGATGGCGCGCAATACGTTACTTTAGATAAAACCGTAGCTAATGAGCCACAGGTACTCGAGTTTTTCTCATTTTATTGCCCGCACTGCTACCAGTTTGAACAAGTCTGGCATGTCTCTGACAGCATCCGTAAGAACCTGCCAAAAGATGTGAAATACACTAAATACCACGTTGAGTTCCTAGGTCCGTTAGGTAAGCAACTAACTCAGGCATGGGCTGTGGCTATTGCTCTGGGTGTTGAAGAAAAAGTCAGCCCGCTGATGTTTGATGCTGTGCAGAAACAGCAGTCGGTACAAAATGCTGATGATATCCGTAAAGTCTTTATTCAGGCGGGTGTTAAGGGAGAAGATTATGATGCCGCACTTAACAGCTTCGTCGTGAAATCACTGGTTGTTCAGCAGGAAAAAGCCGCTGCTGATTTGGGTCTGCAAGGCGTCCCTTCTGTATTTGTGAATGGGAAATACATGGTTAAAAATGACGGACTTGATACCAGCTCAATGGATATGTATGTCAAACAATATTCTGATGTGATCAATTTCTTAGCGACCAAAAAATAAGAATTCTTGATCTCGGCGCCAGCTTTCGGGCTGGCGTTATATTTTCTGAAAAAAATAACAACCAAAATGAGTACCCTATGAAATATAAATAATTTATGCCCGGAATGTTTCCTGTAAATATTACTATCCACAATAGCTATTAAGCTTCTATTACACGACTATTTCATAAAAAAACCGATAACCTGATGAAACCAGTAGTTAAAATTCTGGAGTATTTTCCGGATATGATCAGATAATAATTTACTATAAAAACTATTCACAAAGTTATCCACAGGATGATCCTTCGAGATCCCTCGCAACTTCGCAATGAATTTCCCTCTCAAGGTTCGTCTTTCCCGCTGGCTATGGCATCCTTAGAGCATGTCTGATCACGAATAAAGAAGAGTTATGGCCCAGATAGCAGAAAACCCCTTAATCCTGGTAGACGGTTCGTCTTACCTTTATCGCGCCTATCATGCGTTTCCTCCGCTGACCAACTCTGCGGGTGAACCGACCGGTGCGATGTACGGTGTGCTTAACATGTTGCGCAGTTTATTGCTGCAATACACACCAAGCCATGTCGCTGTGGTTTTTGACGCGAAAGGCAAAACCTTCCGTGACGAACTTTTCGAACAGTACAAATCTCACCGTCCTCCGATGCCGGATGACCTGCGCTCTCAAATTGAGCCTCTTCACCAAATGGTCAAAGCAATGGGGTTGCCTTTGCTGGTGGTCTCTGGTGTAGAAGCGGACGACGTAATCGGTACGCTGGCACTCGAAGCTGAACAGGCGGGTCATGCTGTTCTGATCAGCACCGGTGATAAAGATATGGCGCAGCTCGTGACACCGGGCGTGACATTAATTAATACCATGAACAACGCGATTCTGGGGCCAGATGAAGTTGTCGAGAAGTACGGTGTTCCGCCTTCGCTGATCATCGATTTCCTCGCCCTGATGGGCGACTCCTCGGACAATATTCCAGGCGTGCCGGGCGTGGGGGAGAAAACCGCACAAGCCTTGTTACAAGGCATTGGTGGTCTTGATGCGTTGTATGCCGATCTTGATAAAGTATCGACACTCAGTTTCCGCGGCGCCAAAACCATGGCCGCCAAACTCGCTGATAATAAAGACGTCGCCTATCTCTCTTATCAGCTGGCGACCATTAAAACTGACGTGAAGCTGGATTTAACCTGTGCAGAGCTGACGGTTTCTGAACCTGATGCTGATGAACTGCACAAGCTTTTTGGTCGCTATGAATTCAAACGCTGGCTGGCTGATGTTGAATCCGGTACCTGGCTGAGCGGTAAAAAATCAGCAGGTAAAGCGCCGGCAGCAGCGAAGAAAAGCGCACAGGCTGAAGACACAACTTCAGCAGCAGTGATCGAACCTAACCAGCTTTCTCAGGACGGTTACGTCACCATTTTGGATCAGGCGACGCTGGATGAATGGATCGGTTATCTGAAAGGCTCTGAGGTGTTTGCATTCGATACAGAAACGGATGGTCTGGATACGCTGACCGCCAATCTGATTGGCTTATCTTTTGCTACAGAAGCAGGTAAAGCAGCCTATTTACCGGTTGCTCATGATTATCTGGATGCGCCGGTACAGTTGGATCGTGATGAAGTATTGAAACAGCTCAAGCCGATACTCGAAGATGAAAAGCAGCTGAAAGTGGGTCAGAACCTGAAATTCGACCGCGGCGTGTTACTGCGTTATGACATCGAATTAAAAGGCATTGCCTTTGATACCATGCTCGAGTCCTATGTGCTCGACAGCGTATCTGGCCGCCATGATATGGACAGCCTGGCCGATCGCTATCTCGGCCATAAGACCGTCAGTTTTGAAGAGATCGCAGGTAAAGGCAAGAACCAGCTGACCTTCAACCAAATCGCGCTGGAGCAAGCGGCGCCCTATGCGGCAGAAGATGCTGATGTCACATTACAATTGCATCAGGCACTGTGGCCTCGGATTGCGGAAAGCGAATCCCTGAAGACTGTTTTCACGGATATCGAAATGCCGCTGGTACCTGTGCTGTCTCATATCGAGCGCACTGGCGTTCTGATTGATCAGAATATCCTCGCCGCCCACTCAAAAGAACTGGCTATCCGTCTGAATGAGCTGGAAAACAAGGCACATGAACTGGCAGAAGAACCTTTCAACCTGTCTTCGACCAAACAATTGCAGGCCATTCTGTATGAAAAACAGAAATTACCGATTCTGAAGAAAACGCCGGGTGGCGCGCCATCGACTAATGAAGAAGTTCTGGCTGAGCTGGCTCTGGATTACCCGCTGCCAAAAGTCATTCTTGAATATCGTGGTCTGGCAAAACTGAAATCGACCTATACCGATAAACTGCCATTGATGATCAATCCGCAGTCCGGACGTGTGCACACGTCTTATCATCAGGCAGTGACTGCCACCGGGCGTCTATCTTCCAGTGATCCAAACCTGCAAAATATTCCGGTGCGTAATGACGAAGGTCGCCGCATCCGTCAGGCGTTTATCGCGCCGAAAGACTACATTATTCTCGCTGCCGACTACTCGCAGATTGAACTGCGTATCATGGCGCATTTATCCAAGGATGAAGGTTTGCTGAAAGCGTTCGCCGAGGGGAAAGATATCCACCGCGCGACTGCCGCAGAAGTCTTCGGTACGCCGCTGGAGAAAGTATCCGGTGAGCAACGCCGCAGTGCGAAAGCGATTAACTTCGGCCTGATTTATGGCATGAGCGCCTTTGGTCTGTCGCGCCAGCTAAATATTCCGCGCAAAGAATCCCAGCGTTATATGGATTTGTACTTTGAGCGCTATCCGGGCGTGCTGGAATACATGGAACGCACCCGCACTCAGGCGTCTGAGCAGGGTTACGTTGAAACGCTGGATGGTCGCCGTCTGTATCTGCCAGACATTAAGTCCAGTAACGCCATGCGCCGTAAAGGTGCGGAGCGTGCAGCGATCAACGCCCCGATGCAAGGAACGGCTGCGGATATTATCAAGCGTGCGATGATAAACGTCGCTGACTGGCTGAAACAACCGGATGCGCCGCGTGCCCGCATTATCATGCAAGTACACGATGAACTGGTGTTTGAAGTGCATAAAGATGATGTGGAAGTGGCAAGCGAAAAAATCCGCAATCTTATGGAAGCAAGCATGACGCTGGCCGTTCCACTGAAAGTAGATGTGGGCACTGGCGAAAACTGGGATCAGGCTCACTAAGTGAATAGTTATTAAGCTTTTTTTGTAATTAAGCTACAGGATTATGTGCTCATACCATGCGAGTGATCGCATAATCCGCGATTTTTGTGTAAGTAAACTACAAAAAGTTCTTTTTCCCCGTCAGAAAATAGGGTAAAGTTTCTCTCGTAGGGTACAGAGGTAAGATGTTCTATCTTTCAGACCTTTTACTTCACGTAATCGGATTTGGCTGAATATTTTAGCCGCCCCAGGCATTTATGTCTGGGGCGTTTTTTATTGGATTTTTCATAGCGTTATACCCATAAAAAAGGGCAACCTTGCGGTCACCCCTTTCTGTTCTTTACTTACATTTCCCCGTTCCCGGGGCGCTACTATTCGCCTTCGTTAGAAAGCTCTTCTTCCTGCACTTCCGGCGGGATTTCGCTGAACCAGGTGTTCAGTTTGTCACTCAGTTTATCCACGCCCATTTTCTTCGGTGAGGAAAATGCCTCTACCTGAATATCACCCATGAATTCTTTCACCGCTTCACGGACCATTTTTATCTGCGCCTGACGTGCGCCTGAAGCCAGTTTGTCGGCTTTAGTCAGCAGCAACATGACCGGCGTACCCACATCAACTGCCCACTGAATCATTTGTTGATCGAGATCTTTAAGCGGATGGCGGATATCCATCAACACAACCAGACCTTTGAGGGAGTTACGCATTTGCAGATATTCGCCCAGCGCGCGCTGCCATTTGCGCTTCATTTCTTCCGGTACTTCCGCGTAGCCATAACCCGGCAAGTCGACCAGGCGGATGCCCGGCTTCACTTCGAACAGGTTGATGAGCTGAGTACGGCCAGGCGTTTTACTGGTACGCGCGAGGCTTTTCTGCTGTGTCAGGGTATTCAGCGCACTGGATTTGCCGGCGTTTGAACGACCAGCAAATGCGACTTCAATGCCTGCGTCAGATGGCAAATGCCGGATATCCGGGGCGCTCATGACGAAATGGGTCATATGATAGTTGTAAGTTTGGCTGGTCAAAGCGTGCGTCTCCGTGAGGCATGAGTATCTGGCTGGCGATTATAACTGCAACACAGCCGAGATGCGTTCGTGTTTTTAAAATCCGAATGATGAGGCGAAGGGACCACAGAGATGAAGGCGGGGGAAATTGCCTTCATGATGTAAGACATTTGCTATTCATGATGCGGGTTATTTCGCTTGTTTTGTCGCCGAATTTTTTAATGTTATTCAATTTCAATAAGATAAAATTGATGTCGTTATGAAATCGACAAGACGGCTGGCGGGTATCTTGAGCCTTTGTGCCAGTCGGGTAAAGTATTTCTTACGCGGTGAAGGCGAGAACGGAAACAGGGACGAAAATTGCATTCAGGGATCACGGGAAATGCATCGCGATTTAAGGATGAACGGAGCCGGAGGCTCTGAAAGGCAAAGGAAAAACCGGGACGTTGATGCTATACAGGGAAAGTATTTGATGAATATCCTTCTGAGGAAGGAAAGAAAAAGGCAGCAAGGTTACCTTGCTGCCTTTTTTCTTTGCCCGCTTTCTGCTAGATTCCGGCGCAAATCTATACTAAATGTACACACCTAAGAGCAGATGCCATGAAACAGCCAGCGAAAGCACCGCGCGCCAATACCGCGACAGCTAAAACGAAGAAGAAAAGTCGTGTCGAGCTTGATATCGAAGCGCGCGAACGCAAGCGTGACAACAAGCGCCGTGGCCATAAAGCAGGCTCACGCGCCAATCCGGATGCGGCCCAGAACCAAAGCGGCGCGGGCACGAAAAAAGCCGATCCGCGTATCGGTAGCAAAAAAGCCGTGCCTTTGATCGTTGAGACCGTTACGAACAATGCAGCGAAAGCTAAAAAAGCCGCACAGCCGAAGCAAGATGCAAAACCTAAGATGACACCGGAAGAAGAACTGACGTTACTCGAAAATGATGAGCGTCTGGATTCTTTGCTGGATCTCATCGACGATGGCAAAGCATTAAGCGCAGAAGATCAGGCTTATGTTGATCAGACACTTGATCGCATCGATGTTCTGATGGAAATCCTCGGCATCGAACTCGGCGAAGATGAAGATGACGAAGAAGAAGTGAAAAACGAAGACATGATGCAGTTGCTCAAGCGCGGAAATCCAAAAGAGGGTTTCTAATCCATGCGCTGGGTCATCCCGGCAATAGCCTTACTCTTTGCATGTTATCTGCTTTGGTTATTCGGTAAACTACGCCGGTTATCGAAAACCAAAGCACGTTTGCGCAGAGCGACCTTTGCACGGCAGGCTCAAAGCCTGCCTGTAAAGCGAACCGGTCGCATCCGACGCCGGAAGGAGTGAGTACCCCATGTCAGAACAGACTACCGTCTGGGATTTAGCGCTGATCCAGAAATACAATTATTCGGGTCCGCGATACACATCCTATCCAACAGCACTTGAGTTCAGTGAACGCTACGATAATACCGCTTTCGAAAATGCGGCTGCCCGTTATCCGGCACGCTCGCTCTCATTGTACGTGCACATTCCTTTCTGCCATAAGCTCTGCTACTTCTGCGGCTGCAATAAACTGGTGACCCGCCAGCAGCATAAAGCCGAAGAATATCTCAACGTGCTTGAAAAAGAGATCAGTCACCGTGCACCGCTCTTTAAAGGTCGTCAGGTCAGTCAGCTGCATTGGGGCGGTGGTACTCCGACTTACCTCGATAAAGCGCAGATAAGCCGTCTGATGGGCCTTCTGCGGGCACACTTTGATATCCTGCCCGACGCAGAAATGTCACTGGAGGTAGATCCACGTGAAATTGAGCTTGATGTGCTTGACCATCTGCGCAGCGAAGGCTTTAACCGCCTGAGTATGGGGGTCCAGGATTTCAACAAAGAAGTGCAGCTTCTGGTTAACCGTGAGCAGGATGAAGATTTCATCTTTGCCCTCATTGCACGCGCCCGGGCGCTGGGTTTCAACTCGACTAATATCGATCTGATTTACGGTCTGCCGAAACAGACGGCAGAAAGTTTTGCTTACACGCTGCAGCGTGTGGCAGAGCTCAACCCTGATCGTCTGAGTGTGTTCAATTATGCGCACATGCCAAAATTGTTCGCCGCTCAGCGCAAAATCAAAGATGCTGATTTGCCTGGTGCGGAAGAGAAATTGAAAATTTTGCAGGAAACCATCGCTTCACTGACCGGTTTCGGCTATCGCTTTATCGGGATGGATCACTTTGCTCGCCCTGATGACGAACTGGCGATCGCCCAGCGCGAAGGCAAATTGCACCGCAATTTCCAGGGCTACACCACGCAGGGCGACAGTGATTTGCTGGGAATGGGCGTTTCGGCCATCAGCATGCTCGGCGATACCTACGCGCAGAACGAAAAAGATATCAAAACCTATTACGCTCATGTGGAAGCGCAGGGACATGCCTTATGGCGCGGTCTGGAAATGACGAATGATGACTGCCTTCGTCGCGATGTCATTAAATCTCTGATCTGCCATTTTGAGCTGAATTTTGCTGATATCGAACAGCGTTACGACATTCGTTTTACCGATTATTTTGCTGATGATCTGGCACTGCTGAAGCCGCTGGCTGAAGACGGGCTGGTTGAGGTGAGTGGCACGCATATTCAGGTGACACCGCGCGGGCGTTTGCTGATCCGTAATATCTGTATGTGCTTTGATATTTATCTGCGACGTCAGGTGCGCCAGCAACAATTCTCCCGCGTTATCTGACAGTCTGCTCTGCAAATAAAAACAGCCGCATAAGCGGCTGTTTTGCTGTCTGGTGCGAGGACTTTTATTCCATGCCCAGTTCTTTCAGTTTGCGGGTCAGGGTATTTCGCCCCCAGCCCAGCAACCGTGCCGCTTCCTGTTTATGTCCCTGTGTATGGCGCAGCGCCGTGGTCAGTAATGTACGTTCCATTTCAGGTTGCGCTTCTGACAGCAGGTTTTGATGACCGGAACGCAGCGCACGGTCTGCCCATTGTGCCAGCAATGTCGCCCAACTGTCTGGCAGACTCTGACCACCGGTTTCAGGGGCCGAGGTCTCAAACAGTTCGCTGGGTAAATCCTGAATCAGCACTTCCTGACCCGCCGCCATGACGGTGAGCCAGCGGCAGGTGTTTTCCAGCTGGCGCACGTTGCCCTGCCATGGCAATCGCGTCAGTGCCGTTTCTGTTTCCGGATGCAGGTTTTTTGCTTCCACACCCAGCTCTTTAGCCGCGACTTGCAGGAAGTAACGCGCCAGACGCGGGATGTCTTCACGACGTTCACGCAGCGGCGGCAGATGGACGCGGATAACGTTCAGGCGGTGGAATAAATCCTCGCGGAATTTCCCTTCCTGAACCCGTAGCTCCAGATTCTGGTGAGTCGCAGCGATAATACGCACGTCCACTTTCACCGGCGCATAACCGCCAACACGATAGAACTGGCCATCTGCCAGCACGCGAAGCAGACGGGTTTGCACATCAAGCGGCATATCCCCGATTTCATCGAGGAACAGCGTGCCGTTATCGGCTTGTTCAAAACGTCCCTGACGGACGGTGTTGGCGCCGGTAAACGCCCCTTTCTCGTGGCCGAATAATTCGGACTCAATCAGGTCTTTCGGGATAGCAGCCATATTCAGCGCGATAAAGGGCGCTTTGGCGCGCGGGCTGTGGCGGTGTAAGGCGTGAGCGACCAGCTCTTTACCGGTACCGGATTCCCCATTAATCAGCACGCTGATTGAAGAACGGGACAAACGGCCGATGATGCGAAATACGTCCTGCATAGCGGGCGCTTCACCGATAATGTCTGCGGTCGGGCCACTCGCAGGCTGGCTGCGTGCCGGTTGCTGTTGTTCCTGATAATGACTGATGGCTCGTTCAACCAGTGCCACGGCTTCATCAATGTCGAACGGTTTTGGCAGATAATCAAACGCACCTTGCTGATAGGCGCTGACTGCAGCATCCAGATCGGAGTGTGCTGTCATTATGATGACCGGAAGCATCGGGTGACGTTGTTTAATCTGCTTTAACAGCGCTAAACCGTCCATCCCGGGCATACGGATATCTGATAACAAAACGTCAGGGGTTTGAGTCGCAATGGCATCAAGCACTTCATTGCCGCTGTCAAACGTGGTGCACGTTAAACCGGCTCCAGTGAGCGCACGTTCAAGTACCCAGCGGATGGAGCTATCGTCATCGACGATCCAGACTATCCCTCGTTGCATAAGAACCTCACTGGCGAATAGGCAGGAATACCGAGAATTCGGTATGTCCTGGCCAACTGTTAAATTCAACTTTACCCGAATGCTGATCAATCAAACTGCGCGCGATGGACAGGCCCAAACCGGTGCCCCCTTCGCGGCCACTGACCATGGGGTAAAAAAGGGTGTCCTGCAAATGCGCCGGTACGCCGGGGCCATCATCTTCAATATCGATACGGGCCACCAGACGATAACGCACGCCGTGTAACGTAATCTGGAAAGCAGTACGCGTGCGTAATGTAATTGTGCCGCCTTCCTCCCCCAGCGCCTGTAATGCGTTGCGGGTGATGTTTAACAAAATCTGTTCTATCTGATCGGGGTCGTGCGCCAGTTCAGGCAGGCTCGGATCATAGTCCCGCACCAGCTGAACGTTATCCGGCTTCTCCATCGAGACCAGTTGGCAAACCCGTTCCGCAACCTGGTGAATACTTTGTGTCACATGCTGGCTCGGACGTTGCGGGCCCAGCAATCTGTCGACCAGATTACGCAGACGGTCAGCCTGCTCAATAATGACTTTCGTATATTCCAGCAAGGCCGGATCGGGCAGCGCTCTGGATAATAATTGTGCTGCGCCACGCAACCCGCCGAGCGGATTCTTGATTTCATGTGCCAGACCGCGGATCAAATCACGCGCAGCAACCTGTTGAGCGTGCTGTAATTGTTCCTGGCTCAGGCGGCGCTGATTATCCATCGGCGCCAGTTCCACCAGAATGAAACCTTCTGGCAGCATCTGTGCGGTCAGCGACAACACATGCGCGCGGCCGTCTACGACCAGCGTCACTTCACTGTCTGTAAAGCCCTGTCCGGCTGTCAGACTTTCACGCATTAATTCGATGTTCAGCGAAAAATATCCCACCAGTTCTGGCAAAGGGGTGCCAAAAAGCTTTCGGGAACTTTGCGCCAGTAACTGCTGAGCTGCCGGATTGGCATAATGCACAGCCAATTCGTCGTCTAACAGCAGAACGCTGTTGATTAAGGAATTCAGGATCTGCCCAGCATCGGGCAGTTTGCCAGTTGCCATACCGCAGTCTCCCGCACCTGATTGGTGCATTTTATCTCGCTACCCGGTGAAATCACGGGTCAGAGGGGTTGAGCAGGAAAGAGTGTGGAGAAAAAAGCCCATCCGGAGATGGGCTGAAAGTTTCCACGGCAACAAATATAAATCGTCTTACTTAATTTTGACGCTGAAGGGTTTGTGAACACAGGCCTTCAGTCGGGTATTACCCTCAGCGCCAGCCCGAAGACGAGCGCTGAGTCCGGTTTAATCGAAAAATTAAACGCTGTAGTACAGTTCGAACTCAACCGGATGCGGAGTCATGCGCACGCGGTCCATTTCTTCTTTACGCAGACCGATATAAGCATCGATAGCGTCGTCAGTGAACACGCCACCACGGGTCAGGAACTCGCGGTCTTCGTTCAGTGCGTTCAGGGCTTCTTCCAGTGAACCTGCAACTTTTGGAATTTCTGCTTCTTCTTCCGGTGGCAGGTCATACAGGTTTTTGTCCATCGCATCGCCAGGGTGGATCTTGTTGATGATACCGTCCAGGCCAGCCATCATCAGTGCAGCAAACGCCAGGTATGGGTTAGCCGCTGGATCAGGGAAACGTGCTTCGATACGCATCGCTTTAGGCGTTGATACGTGTGGAATACGGATGGATGCAGAACGGTTACGCGCAGAGTAAGCCAGCATTACTGGCGCTTCGTAGCCCGGGACCAGACGCTTGTAGGAGTTGGTGGTCGGGTTAGCGTAGGCGTTGATTGCTTTAGCGTGCTTAATGATACCGCCGATGTAGAACAGTGCCATTTCAGACAGGCCGCCGTATTTGTCGCCAGCGAACAGGTTGTTACCGTTCTTGGACAGAGACATGTGGCAGTGCATACCTGAACCGTTATCGCCAAACATTGGTTTTGGCATGAAGGTCGCAGTTTTGCCAAATGCGTGAGCCACGTTGTGAACCACGTATTTGTAGATTTGGATTTCGTCAGCTTTTTTAGTCAGGGTGTTGAAGCGGGTTGCCACTTCGTTCTGACCAGCGGTTGCCACTTCGTGGTGGTGAGCTTCAACAACCAGACCCATTTCTTCCATGGTCAGACACATGGTAGAACGCAGATCCTGAGAGGAGTCGACCGGAGGAACCGGGAAGTAACCGCCTTTTACTGCAGGACGGTGGCCTTTGTTGCCGCCTTCGTATTTGGTGCTTGAGTTCCATGCGCCTTCGATATCATCGATAGCGACGTGAGAACCGGAGATGCTGCTGCCGAAGCGCACATCATCAAACAGGAAGAATTCTGGCTCTGGCCCGAACAGAACGGTGTCCGCGATACCGGAAGAGCGCAGGAAATCTTCTGCACGTTTTGCGGTAGAACGTGGATCGCGGTCATAACCTTGCAGCGTGGTTGGCTCAAGGATGTCGCAACGAATGATCAGGGTAGTTTCTTCGTAGAATGGGTCAAGAACAGCAGTGCTCGCATCTGGCATCAAGACCATGTCAGATTCGTTAATGCCTTTCCAGCCACCGATTGAAGAGCCGTCAAACATTTTGCCTTCTTCGAAGAAGTCAGCGCTAACCTGGTGCGCAGGAATGGTGACGTGCTGTTCTTTGCCTTTGGTATCAGTGAAGCGTAAATCTACGAATTTCACTTCATGCTCATTCAGCATCGTCAAAACGTGTTCAGCGGACATACTAGTTCTCCCGAATTTCTCATTATCGTCGTGGAACGAATAACCATTTTTGGTCTTTAGTTGGAAATAACAGCCTTACTGGAACTGGCGTGTAGACTGAACAGCGCTATTATTTGTCTGGTCAGGCTCTTCACCCTGTAAAAAATTTTTTACCCTAAAAAACTTTTACTCTAAAAACTATTAGCGAAAACTGTGCCAACTTTGAGAAAATGCAAACAACGCCATTTTACAGGGCTTTTGCACTCGACAAGTATGCACCATAACGGAATTCTCGCACTAAAATGGTGCTAACTGTGAGAGTGAAAGCACTATAATGGTGCGTCATAATGGTTCAGTGGTCTTTTTGCACCGTGAAAGGGATCACAAAGTAGCCATCCATAAGTTGTTTCAACAAGATCCTTGTGATCTTGTTTAGAACCTCGCTTAATACGTGTACAATAGCGCGCTATTTCTAATGCCTGAGGCAAAGCTGTGATCGAAAATTTGCGTAACATCGCCATTATTGCCCACGTTGACCATGGTAAAACCACCCTGGTCGACAAGCTGCTGCAACAATCCGGTACTTTCGGAGAGCGTGTAGAAGCCACTGAACGCGTAATGGACTCCAACGATTTGGAGAAAGAGCGTGGGATTACCATCCTCGCAAAAAACACCGCCATTAATTGGAAAGACTACCGCATCAACATCGTGGATACCCCAGGACACGCCGACTTCGGCGGTGAGGTAGAGCGTGTGATGTCAATGGTCGACTCGGTGCTGCTGGTTGTGGATGCAATGGATGGCCCAATGCCGCAAACCCGTTTCGTGACCAAAAAAGCCTTCGCTAATGGTCTGAAACCGATCGTGGTAATCAACAAGGTTGACCGCCCTGGCGCGCGTCCTGACTGGGTTGTCGATCAGGTCTTCGACCTGTTTGTAAACCTGGACGCAACCGACGAACAACTCGATTTCCCAATCATCTATGCATCAGCATTGATGGGTATCGCGGGTAACGACCATAACGATATGGCCGAAGACATGACCCCGCTGTACCAGGCGATCGTTGACCACGTATCTCCGCCACAAGTTGAGATGGAAGCACCGTTCCAGATGCAAATCTCTCAGCTGGACTACAACAACTATGTTGGCGTCATCGGCATCGGCCGCATCAAACGCGGTACCGTTAAGCCTAACCAGCAAATCACTGTCATCGACAGCGAAGGCAAAACCCGCAACGGTAAAGTCGGTAAAGTTCTGACCCACATGGGTCTTGAGCGTATCGAAGCCACCGTTGCTGAAGCGGGCGACATCATCGCAATCACCGGCCTGGGCGAACTGAACATTTCCGACACAATCTGTGATCCGGCGAATGTTGAAGCTCTGCCTGCGCTGAGCGTTGATGAACCAACAGTAACCATGTACTTCAACGTAAACACCTCTCCGTTCTGTGGTAAAGAAGGTAAGTATGTGACTTCACGTCAGATCCTTGACCGTCTGAACAAAGAGCTGGTGCACAACGTTGCATTGCGTGTTGAAGAAACTGAAGATGCTGATGCATTCCGTGTTTCAGGCCGTGGTGAACTTCACCTGTCGGTTCTGATCGAAAATATGCGTCGTGAAGGTTTCGAGCTGGCGGTTTCCCGTCCTAAAGTAATCAACCGTAAAATCGATGGCCGCATGCAAGAGCCATTCGAGAACGTGACACTGGATATCGAAGAGCAACACCAGGGTTCTGTTATGCAGGCCATGGGTGAGCGTAAAGGCGATGTCAAAGACATGATCCCAGACGGCAAAGGTCGTATCCGTCTTGATTACCTGATCCCTGCACGTGGCCTGATCGGCTTCCGTACCGAATTCATGACCATGACTTCCGGTACCGGTCTGCTGTACTCCACGTTCAGCCACTACGATGACGTTCGTCCGGGCGAAATCGGCCAGCGTCAGAACGGCGTGCTGATCTCCAACGGTCAGGGTAAAGCCGTTGCGTTCGCACTGTTCAGCCTGCAAGACCGCGGTAAATTGTTCCTGGGCCACGGCGCAGAAGTGTATGAAGGCCAGATCATCGGGATTCACTCACGTTCTAACGACCTGACCGTGAACTGCCTGACCGGTAAGAAACTGACTAACATGCGTGCGTCCGGTACTGACGAAGCAACGACTCTGGTTCCTGCTATCAAAATGTCTCTGGAGCAAGCTCTGGAATTCATCGATGATGACGAACTGGTCGAAGTGACTCCTCTGTCTGTGCGTATCCGTAAACGTCACCTGACCGAGAACGATCGTAAACGTGCAATGCGTGGTCCTAAAGAAGGTTAATCTTCTTTAACGTTTGCCGTTACACAGAAACAGGGTGCCTTCGGGTACCCTGTTTTTTTTATGTTTTTTTCTCCCCCGTTCGTTACGCCTCGTGGCGTTGCCCCTGTTCACTTGTACGTTTTACCGCTAAAGTTAACTGTCATCTTTGAAATCAGGAGCGTGCAATGCTGTACATTTTTGATATGGGAAACGTCATTATTGATATTGATTTCAAACGAGTGCTGGGGGTGTGGAGCCATCTGAGTGGCACCCCGCTGGCGACGCTGACCGAGCGGTTTTCAATGGGCGAGGTGTTCCAGAAACACGAGCGTGGTGAAATCAGCGACGAACAGTTTGCTGCCGATTTATGTCATGAAATGGGTATCGCACTAAGCTTTGAACAATTCAGTGCGGGCTGGCATGCGGTGTTTGTTGGTCTGCGTCCTGAGGTCATTGCCCTGTTTCAGAAACTGCGCGAAGAAGGTCATCGTGTCGTCGTGCTTTCTAATACCAACCGCTTACATCTGGATTTCTGGCCTCATCATTATCCTGAAATCGAAGCCAATACCGACGCGATGTACCTCTCGCAAAATTTGGGTATGCGCAAACCGGAGCCCGAAATTTTCCGGCATGTTCTGGAGAAAGAAGGATTCACCGCCGATCAGGCCGTGTTCTTTGATGATGTTGCTGAAAATATCGAAGCCGCCCGGAATGCTGGCATTGAGGCTGTATGGGTAGAAGATAACCAGACGGTACCGAAATACTTTTCCTGAAGGATGTAAGGATGCAGAAAAGGGCACTGAGCCACTACCTAAAATCGTTGTGGAAATTTACGCGCCTGCTTTTAAAGCGTTCGGATAAAGATGGCCTGACGCTTCTGGCGGGCCATCTGGCCTATGTCTCTTTGCTATCGCTCGTGCCACTGATCGCCGTGGTATTTTCACTTTTTGCATTATTCCCTGTTTTTTCAGAAATCAGCATGCAGCTGAAAACATTCATTTTTTCCAATTTCATGCCCGCGACCGGTAATACTATCCAGCGCTATCTGGAACAGTTTGTTGCCAACTCCAGCAAAATGACGGCCGTGGGCACCTGTGGATTAATCGTCACCGCGCTACTTCTGATAGCCTCGGTAGACAGCGTGCTGAACAAAATCTGGGACAGCAAAACCACGCGTCCGATTGTGTTTTCTTTCGCTGTGTACTGGATGGTGTTAACGCTCGGGCCAATTCTGCTGGTGGCCAGCGTGGCTGTCAGCTCATATCTGCTCTCCCTGAACTGGCTGAACATCAGCGGTGTGCATTCGGTGATCGACCACGCGCTGCGCATTCTGCCCTTGCTGATCTCCTGGGTGACATTCTGGCTGCTCTATCAGGTAGTCCCGACGGTCAGAGTGCCGGCAAAAGATGCCCTGATCGGCGCACTGGTCTCCGGCGTATTATTCGAGTTGAGTAAAAAAATCTTCACCTTATACATTCAGCTTTTCCCGTCATATCAGTTGATTTACGGTGTACTGGCGGTGATCCCCATTTTATTTCTCTGGGTCTATGTCAGCTGGTGTATCGTTCTTCTTGGGGCGGAAATTACCGTCACGCTGGGCGAGTACCGTTCTCTAAGAAAATTGCAGTCTGCTCAACATAGGGCAGAAGAATAATCAGTCCGAAGGATTTGTATGATTGCGTTAATTCAGCGGGTATTGAATGCCAGCGTTACGATCGATGGCGAAATCTGTGGCCAGATAGGACCGGGGTTACTGGTTTTACTGGGCGTTGAACAGGGCGATGACGAACAAAAAGCCAAACGCCTTTGTGAACGGGTGATCGGGTACCGAATCTTCGGTGACGAAAATGACAAGATGAATCTGAACGTGCAGCAGGCCGGTGGCAGCCTGCTGGTGGTGTCGCAGTTCACGCTGGCGGCGGACACACAAAAAGGCATGCGTCCTGGGTTCTCGCGCGGGGCTGAGCCACAGGAAGCGGATCGGTTATATCAGTATTTTTGCGGGCAGTGCCGGGAAAAGGGCATTGCTACCGAAACCGGACGCTTTGCAGCGGATATGAAAGTGGCACTGGTGAACGACGGGCCGGTGACCTTCTGGCTACAAGTCTGATCTATAAGGCATAACGCCGGAGAGAAAGCATCTATGTATCATCTGAGAGTACCAACGACCGAAAAAGAACTGGCCGCCTATTACCGATTCCGTTGGGAAATGCTGCGTAAACCGTTGCATCAGCCGGAGGGTTCAGAGCGTGATGCCTACGATTCCATCGCACATCACCAGATGGTGGTTGATGAGGAGGGCGAACCGGTGGCGGTTGGCCGTTTATATATCAATGCCGATAATGAAGCCTCTATCCGCTTTCTGGCGGTTGATCCAAATGTACAAGACAAAGGGCTGGGAACGCTGGTCGCGATGACCCTGGAGTCTGTGGCGCGTCAGGAAGGGGTGAAACGAGTGGTCTGTAGCGCCCGCGAAGATGCCGTGGATTTCTTTGCCAAACTGGGCTTTGTGAATCAGGGCGAAATCACCACGCCGCAAACAACGCCGGTTCGCCACTTCCTGATGATAAAACCCATCGAAACGCTGGATGATATTCTGCATCGCCCTGACTGGTGCGGTCAGCTTCAGCAGGCCTGGTATGACCACATCCCGCTCAGCGAAAAAATGGGCGTGCGTATCAGTCAGTACACCGGCCAGCGATTTGTCACCACGATGCCGGAAACGGGCAACCAGAATCCGCACCATACATTGTTCGCTGGCAGTTTGTTTTCGCTGGCAACGCTGACCGGCTGGGGGCTGATCTGGCTGCTGCTGCGTGAGCGCCATCTGGGCGGCACCATTGTGCTGGCGGATGCGCATATCCGTTACAGCATGCCGGTGACCGGCAGGCCGCGTGCCGTTGCCGACCTGGGCTCTGTCCGCGGTGATCTCGACCGTCTGGCTCGCGGGCGGAAAGCACGCGTGCAACTTGAAGTGAATTTATACGGCGATGAGACAGACGGCGCGGTGTTTGAAGGCACCTATCTGGTATTGCCCGCCGCGCCCGGCGCACCGCTGGAGCCTGAAATTAACTGATTGGTTTCTACCCAAAATAAAAGGCACCGCCATTGCGGTGCCTTTTGCATTTTTGGTGATGCCTGGATTAAGGAGTAGCAGATGCTGGCGTACCGGAAACCAACCCGTTTACCATTCTCTGGTCAATTGTCTGGCTGCCGTTTATCTGCAATGTCCCGCTGAGCGTGGGTTTGTAATCCACGTTTGCCGGCATCTGTCCTTGCAGATTCAGCTGCATATTAGCGTTACCTTCCAGCGCCACATGTGGCCATCCCCAGTTTTCCAGCTGATTTGCCGGTACTGAGCGGGCGGTCATCTTCACAGAGAAATGGCGCTGCGGCTGCTGATCAACCGTCGCACTGGCTTCCAGCAATCCTTCTTTGGTAAAGGCGCTCAGCTCAGAAATATTCACCTGACGGTCGTTCGCCTCCAGGGTGATGGAAGGACGGCGCACATCATTGCGGTTAAATGTGGCTTCACTTGCATTCAGATTCAGCTTACCGCTCCAGATCCCCCACTGATGATTACGCGCCAGCAACAGATTGTTGCCGAGGCCATCAAGTGCAGTCAGCTGGAAGGGGAACTGCGGATTGATATCAATAATCAGGTTCCGGTTAGCAATGAACCGGCTGATAAAGACTTCAGACAGCGAATCCGGCAGTGCCTGATTCCAGAGTTGTTTCCAGTTTTCCGGCAAGGTGTATTCCAGCCCCGCAACAGACACTTCATCAAGCTGAAGGCGTTTGTTGGCGCGCAGCCAGTTGCCGGTCGTGCGCAATAAACTGCGCTCCCAGCGCGCCGTAGCTTGTTTGATCGCAATGCCCTGCGGCGAAAGGTCGAGGCTGATGATCGGATCCTGAATATGCAGGTTTCCATCAATCATATCCGTCGCATTCAGGGTGATTTCGCCGTCATCACTTTGCCAGTCGCCTTTTTCGAGCGTCAGATCCTGCACGGACAAATCAACGTCGCTGAATGCCCAGTCTGTTCCCTGCAAACGCGCGTCGATCAGATCAAGTCGCTGAATAGTCACTTTTGGCAGGGTCTGGAAGTCGTCGAAGAAAGCAGAAAGCGGTTTCGAGGTTTGCAGACGCACATTGCTCAGTCGCAGGTTTTCTATGTTCCAGCTGCCATCGGCGGCCTGCGTCGCTTTACCCGTTAACTGACCGCGAGCCAGATCGCCGCCAAAATTACTCAGCGTCAGATTCTTATTATTGATGTTGCCCTGAATCAGCACATTTTCGGCCGGCAGTCCGTTGACCGTCAGGCTGGCGGCGCTCAGCTGGAAGTCAGCTTTATCGCCTAAAAGCTGATTGGGTTTTGGCTGCCACGGCGAAATACCGGCGTTAATCTGCTGACCCTGAATGTCTAAGCCAGCGGTATTGCCGGTGAGCGCCATTTTACTCAGTTGCAGGGTATTGGCCTGCAATGGCAAATTCATTGACGAAGGACTGACATTGAGGCGTCCGCTGACCAGCACGACGCGATCGAAAAAGCGTGGTTCGGTGATCTGACGCCAGCTTAAATCCAGATCAACTTCACCGGCATTCAGCACTTCCGGCTGATTCTTCTGCCCGAAGATGACATTGGTTAACGTCACCCGACCCGGCGACGACCAGTTATGGTCGAGTTTCTCCACGGAGAGACGGTACTCGCTGTTATTGCTGACCCAGCGGCTGACCCAGCCAGCAGCCCAGCGGGTTTGTAATAGGACGTACACCAGCACGATCGCCAGCACCAGAAGTAAGGCGAACGTCAGCAAAATTTTACCGATAAATCTCATCGTCTGGAGCCCTGTAACGGGAAAATGGAAAAAGATTCTTTGTTTATGCCGCAAACAGCGAATTTTCTCAACAGGTTAGCCAAATGGAGGTAATAAAAAGCGGCAGAGGTTCCAGACCCTCTGCCGCTGTTGCACGCGGATTACATCCTGCGTTTACTTCTCGTGAGGGAAAACCAGATTCAGAACAATCGCAGTAATGCCGCCCGCTGCAATGCCAGAAGAGAGAAGGGTTTTCAGCCAGTCCGGTGCGAATTGCAGGATCAGCGGCTGCTGAGAAACACCCATACCGACGGCGAGAGAAAGCGCCATGATCATAATCGCGCGGCGATTCAGACGCTCGCGGGAAACAATGCGCACACCCGAAGCGGCAATGGTACCGAACATCACGATGGTCGCGCCGCCCAGTACCGGTTCAGGAATATGCTGCACAAATCCCGCAACAGCCGGGAACAGCCCGAGGATGATCAGCATCAGCGCGACCACAAAACCGACATAGCGGCTGGCAACGCCGGTCAGTTGAATGACGCCGTTGTTCTGCCCGAAGCAGGAATTCGGGAAGGTGTTAAATACAGCAGAAAGCATCGAGTTCAGGCCATTGGCCAGAACGCCGCCTTTGATGCGCTTCATGTACAGCGGGCCGCTGACCGGTTGCTCAGAAACGTCCGAGGTTGCGGTAATATCACCGATGGTTTCCAGCGATGTCACCATGAAAATCAGCATCAGCGGGATCAGCAAATTCCAGTCAAAACCCAGTCCGTAATACAGCGGCGTTGGTAATGTTATCCAGTTGCTTTGCGCGGCTGGCGCAACGGTTGGCAACATGCCCGTCATCCAGGCCACCAGATAACCCACCGCCATGGCGATAACCAGAGAGGCGACACGCAGGTAAGGGTTACGTTGACGGTTCAGCAGAACAATCACTACCAGCACGACGGCAGCCAGCAGCAGATTTTTCGGTGCCCCGAATGTGTGATCGCTCATGGCCGCATAACCGCCGCCGATAGACGTCAGACCGACCTGAATCAGCGACAGCCCGATAATCATCACCACGATGCCGGAAACCAGCGGCGTAATGATGCGACGTGCGAGATGCAGGAAACGGGAAAGAATGATTTCAGTGCAGGAAGCCAGCATCAGGGTGCCGAACAGCGCCGCCATCATGGTCGACACATCCGCACCGCCATTTTTCAGCGCCATTCCGCCCATGATCAGCGGCGCAACAAAGTTAAAGCTGGTGCCCTGAATCGACAGTAAACCCGAGCCGACCGGTCCCCAGGTTTTAATCTGCAAAATAGAAGCCAGGCCGGAGGCGAACAGCGACATGCTGATGATGTGCTGCGTGTCCTGCGCAGGCAAACCCAGCGCCTGGCAAATCAGTAGTGCTGGTGTGATTACCGCAACAAACATCGCCAGCAAATGCTGACAGGCGGCGAATAACGTTTGAGGTAATGGCGGGCGGTCCTCGAGCCGGTAAATCAGTTCACTTTTTTGCTGGCGGGAAAGATCGGGTTGCTGTGTTTCTTGTTCTGCGGTTTGCGAACTCATGCTGTGGCATTCCAATAAGCGGCAAAGCGGGCATTTTTATTGAAATTAACGACAAAAGCAATCGTTTGCTAATGGCAATATTCCTCGACTGGTTTTGGATTGGACGGGATTTATGGCCTGTTTTTCTTGCCTGACGCAGCTTGAATGACTTCTAATTCAGCTTCTGGGAAAAAACATGTCAGTGAAGTTTTTATAACTCGATAATTTTATTGGATTTATTTTAAAATGGAGTTCGTCAATGATTCAACTCGATACCTACGGCACCCTGGTTGCCGCCACGTTGGTACTCCTTTTAGGACGGAAATGCGTCCAGTCGGTCAAATTCCTCAAAAAATACACCATTCCTGAACCCGTTGCCGGTGGTTTGCTGGTCGCTTTATTGTTACTGATCGCCAACCAGATATTCGGCTGGGAAGTCGGTTTCGACATGTCTTTAAAAGAGCCACTGATGCTGGCATTTTTTGCCACGATCGGTCTTAACGCCAATCTGGCAAGTCTGCGGGCAGGCGGTAACTCGCTGTTTCTGCTGGTGTTTGTCGTCGTGGGCTTACTGCTTTTGCAAAATGCCATCGGTATCGGAATGGCGAAAATGCTCGGGCTGGATCCGCTGATGGGGTTGCTGGCGGGGTCGATTACCCTTTCAGGTGGCCACGGCACCGGCGCGGCATGGAGCAAGCTGTTTATCGAGCGTTATGGCTTTGAAAATGCGACGGAAGTCGCGATGGCTTGCGCAACTTTTGGTCTGGTGCTCGGCGGTATTATTGGGGGGCCGGTAGCGCGCTATCTGGTCAGCCATTCTTCCACCCCCAACGGAAACCCCGAGGATATGGTCGATCCGAGCGCATTTGAGAAACCGTCGATTGGCAGGATGATCACGCCACTGGTGATGGTTGAAACCATTGCCCTGATCGCGATTTGCCTGATGGCAGGGACATATGCCGCCAGTCTGTTGCAAGGCTCGGCATTTGAAATCCCAACCTTTGTCTGCGTGCTCTTCGTTGGTGTGATCCTGAGTAATATGCTGGCATGGCTCGGTTTTTATCGTGTCTTCGACCGTGCGGTATCCGTGCTGGGTAACGTCAGTTTGTCACTGTTCCTTGCCATGGCATTGATGAGCCTTAAGTTGTGGGAGATGGCGGCACTCGCCTTGCCGATGATGGCAATTCTTATCGTTCAAGCCCTCGCAATGGCACTTTATGCGATTTTCGTGACTTATCGCGTGATGGGGAAAAACTACGATGCGGCGGTGTTGGCGGCAGGACACTGTGGTTTCGGGCTGGGTGCCACCCCGACGGCCATTGCCAATATGCAGGCGATCACCAACCAGTTTGGCCCTTCGCATCTGGCGTTTCTGGTGGTGCCGATGGTGGGCGCATTCTTCATCGATATCGCCAATGCGATTGTGATTAAACTCTACCTGATGCTGCCTGTATTCCCGGCTATCAGCTAAAAAAACAGGCACAGAAACATCGCTTCTGTGCCTGACTATTCCTTCCCGTCGGGTTTATTGTGCCGCGTCCGCCTTCTCAGTGAACACCTGTTCGGCCTCAGCGGCTTTTTCCTGCGTCAGTAACTGCTTCTCGTAGACTTTGAAGAATGGATAATAAATTACCATCGACAGTGCCATCAGCAGGATAACCAGAACCGACACTTTGAAATCCCAGCCCATCGCCCAGGCCGCCCCGATCGGTGCCGGTGATGTCCAGGGGACCAGTGAAATCATATGCGGGAGCAGATCCGTCGATACGGCCAGATAGGCGATAACGGCATTGACCATCGGTGCCAGCAGGAAGGGGATGAAAAATACCGGATTCATGACGATAGGTGTGCCAAAAATCACCGGCTCATTGATATTGAAACAGCTTGGCACCAGACTGAGTTTCCCCATGGTGCGCAGATGCGCTGACTTACTGCGACAAAACAGCAGGACCAGTCCCATTGTCGCGCCGGACCCGCCAATCACGATCAGGAAATTCCAGAATGCCTCGGTCATGATGTGCGTCATGGGTAAACCGGCAGCGAGATCTGTCTGATTCAGGCCGAGATTGGTTAACCAAAAAGCCTGCAACATGCCAGATACAATGGCCGAGCCATGAATGCCGGCGAACCACAACAGGTGGCAAATCAGCACGGCGAGAAGTACAGCAGGCAGTGAGTCTGCGGCAGAAATCAGGGGTTCGAACAGCGCCATAATCGCCTGTGGCAGCAACATATCAAACCCTGACTGGACCAGTAAGCTCAGCGGGAAAAGTGTAATCACCACGGCCACAATCGGGATCAGTAAATCAAACGAATGCTTAATGTTTGAAGGTACCTGTTCGGGTAAACGGATACCGATATTGTATTTTTTCAATAACCGCGTCAGTTCGGTGACATAAATCGCCACCAGAATAGCCGTAAAGATTCCCACGCCGCCCAGCGCCGTCGTCGACATCTTTTCATCAATCTGCGGTGCTGCGACCAGCAGGAAAGACATCAGCGCCAGCATTGCGGTCATGAACGGGTCTAGCTTGTAACTTCTTGCCAGATTGTAGGCAATCGATGCCGAGATGTAGATGGACATAATGCCCATCGTCATATTGAACGGCGTCAGGATCTGCACTTCATATTTTGCCGAGAGCGCCAGCCAGCTTCTGGCGAAGCCCCATGAAGATTCGGGCGAAAATGGCGGGTGAACAAAAACCAGTAAAAACGAACCAACAATCATAAAGGGCATTGCTGAGATGAAGCCATCACGCACTGCCATGACATGTCGCTGTGAGGATAATCGTGCGGCGAAGGGGCTGATTTTCTGTTCTATAAAAGTGAAGAGGGATTGGCTGATACTCATGATGATTTGGCCTTATGTTGAGGACATCAGACAGGGTTGCCTTAATTATCATCAGTGTAGTGACGGGAGGTGAAACCGGTTACCGGCTTTTCCCCACTCTGTGAAGGTTATCAAATAACCAGTGCGGAGAGTGGTTTTGGGGGCACAATAGGGAAAAGAGAAGAGAATATGTTGGAAACAAAACATCATTTTTAATAATGATTTGATGAAGTGAATGAGCGAAAAGAGAGATCAGGCGTTGGTGTAACGGACTCTTTCTGGCAGCCAGCGCTCAATCAGGGCTTTGGCATGATCAGGGAATTGTTGCTGCAGATAACGCGCAATGCGCTGTACATCCGGGATCATCGCCTGATCACGTAATAAATCAGCGACTTTAAATTCAGCGCTGCCGGTCTGGCGCGTGCCCAGTAGTTCACCCGGCCCGCGGATTTCCAAATCCTGCTGTGCGATAACAAAGCCATCGTTGCTGTCGCGTAAAACCTGCAAACGTTTCTGCGCTGTTTTGCTGAGCGGCGTTTTGTAGAGCAGTACACAGTGAGAAGCAACGGCACCACGTCCAACGCGCCCACGTAACTGGTGCAACTGCGCCAGCCCTAAACGCTCCGGGTTTTCGATAATCATCAGGCTGGCATTCGGTACGTCAACGCCGACTTCAATGACAGTCGTTGCCACCAGAAGCTGCACTTCACCCTGTTTGAATGCCTGCATAACGGCCTGCTTTTCCTGGGCTTTCATACGACCGTGAACCAGTCCAATATTCAGCGCCGGGAGTGCCTCCTTCAGGCCTTCCCATGTGGCTTCAGCGGCCTGCGCTTCCAGCATTTCCGATTCTTCAATCAGCGTACACACCCAATAAGCCTGACGATTTTCCTGCTCGCAGGCACTTTTGACACGGCTGATAATGTCACTGCGGCGGGTGTCCGGAATGGCGACAGTAGTCACCGGCGTGCGGCCTGGCGGGAGTTCGTCGATCACAGAGGTATCAAGATCAGCGTAAGCCGTCATTGCCAGTGTGCGTGGGATCGGCGTGGCGGTCATGATCAACTGATGTGGATGGAAGCCCTGTTGCAGACCTTTTTCCCACAACGCCAGACGCTGATGCACACCGAAACGGTGCTGTTCATCGATAATGACCAGCGACAGTGACGAGAACAAAACCTGTTCCTGGAAGATAGCGTGCGTTCCCACCACCATCGACACCTGTCCGCTGGCGATCGCATCCTGCTGTGCCTGCCGGGCTTTACCCTTTTGTTTGCCCGCCAGCCAGCCGACCTGAATACCCAGTGGCTCAAACCACTGACGGAAATTATTGGCATGCTGTTCGGCCAGCAATTCTGTCGGCGCCATTAATCCGACCTGTTGGCCCTGAGCAATAGCGCAAAGTGCGGCGAGGGCGGCTACCAGCGTTTTACCTGATCCCACGTCGCCCTGCACCAGACGCATCATGGGATAACTTTTTGCCAGGTCCTGTTCAATTTCTGCCACAACCCGTGCTTGCGCACCGGTCGGGCTGAAAGGAAGCGACGCGAGGAACTGATTTTTCAGGCGGTCGTCATGATGCAACGGCAGAGCTTTATAACTCTGCGTACCGGCGCGGACAGCCAGCATACTGAGATTATGTGCCAGAAGTTCTTCCATAATCAGGCGGCGTTGAGCCGGATGATGACCTTTTTCAAGGTCTGCAAGCTGGATATCTGGCGGCGGGCGGTGCAGCAAATGCAGCGCCTGAGGAAGCGGGATCAGCGAACGACTCAGTTCCTCTGGCAACAGTTCGGCGACAGGTACGGTGTCGAGCAGTTCAAGTGCCTGATCCGTCAGTTTACGCAAGGTCGCCTGGCGGATACCTTCCGTTGTCGGATAAACCGGCGTCAGTGATTCCTGCAGAACGACTTCGCTGTTTTCACCCTGAATGCGGTATTCCGGATGAATGATTTCAGCACCGATCGTGCCGCGTTTGATTTCACCATAAGCGGTAACACGGCGACCTGTTGCCAGGCTGTTTTTCATCGCGGCGTTAAAGTTGAAGAAGCGCAACGTCGCCATGCCAGTGCCGTCACTTATCTGACAGGTCAGCATTCTGCGGCGGCCAAAACTGATATCACTACGCAACACTTCGCCTTCTATGGTGGCGAAAATGCCGGGCTGTAAATCATTGATGGTGTAAAGGCGGGTACGATCTTCATAGCGTAAAGGAAGATGAAGCAGTAAATCCTGAATAGTTTCAAGGCCGAGTTTGGCGAGCTTGTCTGCCTGACTGGCTCCGACGCCGGAAAGCGACGTCAGCGGGATGGCGTCGAGCAGGCGGCCTTTCATCTTTTTTTGACCGTCATTTGCATCGCCGACCACCATTCATCATCGGCAATGATTTGCCCGTGATCGTCAATGAAAGGGCGGGGAAGCTTCTTTCGCTTCGCCACATTGGACAGAACGGGATAGCCGCCTTCAAACAGCAGTCGCTGCTGTTCCTTCTCGCTCAGCAGACTGCTGTCGCGGCGATACATACCGGCGTTTTCGCGCTGGCGCTGGGCTTCGTACAGGATAAGCGCCGAGGCAACGGAGACGTTCAGAGATTGCACCATACCGATCATCGGAATGATGATATCGCTGTCAGCCAGCGCTAACGCTTCAGGTGTGATACCGGTTTTCTCCTGACCCAGCAAAATGCAGGTCGGGCGGGTGTAATCAATCGCGCGGAAGTCGACGGCTTTCTCTGACAAGTTGGTTGCCAGGATTTGCATGCCCTTCGCCTTCATTTTGGCGACGGCATCCTGAATGGTTTTGTGTGTTTTGACCTGAACCCAGCTGTTGCTGCCTGCCGCCGAAGAGACCAGTGTCTTCATTCTGGTTGTAGGCCAGACAGCGTGGATTTCGTGAACGCCGACGGCGTCTGCCGTACGGATGACGGCAGAAACGTTATGTGGTTTATGCACCTGTTCCATACAGACCGTCAGGTCTGGCTGTCGGGCCGCAAGCATTTCGCGGATGCGGGCATAACGTTCTGGGGTCATAACAATCAGTTTCGGTTGCGGGTAACTTTGATGACGTCCGGCATGATACGGATTTTACGCATGATATTCGCCAGATGAACGCGATCGCGGGTCGTCAGGCGGATAAAGGCGCTGTAGACGCGACCGTCTTTTTCTTCGGTGCTCAGATTCTGAATGTTCGACTGCGCGGCATTAATTGCAGCGGTCAGGTTCGCCAGTGCGCCCTGATGGTTGAACATATCAACTTTGATTTCAGCGATAAATTCCTGATCAGTTTCCTGGTGGTTATCCCAGTCAACGGCCATGAATTTCTCAGGTTCTTTCTGATAACCGCGAATATTACGGCAGGATTCATGATGGATCACCAGCCCTTTGCCCGGACTGACGTGGGCAATAATCGGGTCACCCGGAATCGGACGGCAACATTTCGCGAAGGTGATCAGCACGCCATCTGCGCCTTTAATCGGCAGATTACGGGTACCTGACGATGCCATTGAAGACTGGTCACCCATCAGGTTTTTGGCAACCACAACGCTCATGGCATTGCCGAGACCGATTTCCGCCAGCAGGTCATCCATCGCGGCGAGCTTCATACGATCCAGCTCGTTTTTGATGTTTTCCGGCGGAATATCTGACAGTTTTTTACCGGCACCCAGCGCATGATTCAGCAGGCGACGGCCAAGTGAAACCGAATCATCACGTTTCAGGTTCTTCAGCATCTGGCGGATTTTGGCGCGTGCACGTGAGCTGACGACAAAGTTCAGCCAGGCAGCATTCGGGCGGGCGCCCGGTGCGGTAATGATTTCGATAGTTTGTCCGCTGGTCAGCGGTTGCGAGAGCGGATACGGCTGGCGGTCAACGCGCGCGCCAACGCAGGCATGGCCGATATCGGTATGCACAGCATAAGCAAAGTCGACCGGTGTCGCGCCCGCAGGCAATTCGACGATACGACCTTCCGGCGTAAAGACGTAAATCTCGTCCGGGAACAGATCCGATTTCACGCTCTCAATAAATTCAAAGGAGTTGCCTGCACTTTGTTGCAGCTCAAGCAGACTCTGTAACCAACGCTGAGCACGGATCTGTGCGGTGGTGCTGGTTTCACTGTTCTCTTTATAAGCCCAGTGAGCCGCAACCCCCATCTCCGCCATCTGATCCATATCTTCCGTACGGATCTGTACTTCAACCGGCACACCATGCGGACCGATTAGTGATGTATGCAAAGATTGATAGCCGTTGGCTTTTGGGATGGCGATGTAATCTTTAACCCGACCCGGACGCGGTTTGTACAGGCTATGTGCCTGTCCTAACACGCGATAACAGGTATCGAGTTCTTTAACGATCACCCGGAAGGCGTAGATATCCATAATAGAATGGAAACGCTGTTCCTTCAGGTGCATTTTGCAATAGATAGAATACAGGTGTTTTTCGCGACCACTGACACGGCACTGAATGCCGGCTTCGGTTAAACGGCCTTCAATCTCAGAGAGGATTTTCTGGATCATCTCTTTACGGTTACCACGCGCAGCTTTCACCACTTCTTTGATGACGCGATAACGGTTTGGATAAAGGGCTTCGAAGCCCAGCTCTTCGAGCTCGGTTTTCAGGTGATGAATACCCAAACGGTGTGCCAGCGGGCTGTAAATTTCCAGCGTTTCACGGGCAATGCGGCGACGTTTGTCCGGGCGTAAAGAGCCCAGCGTGCGCATGTTATGAGTACGGTCAGCGAGTTTGATCAAAATGACGCGGATATCTTGCACCATCGCCATGACCATTTTGCGGAAGTTTTCCGCTTGCGCTTCTTTCTTATCACGGAATTTCAGCTTGTCTAACTTTGAAACGCCTTCAACCAGCTCAGCAACGCTTTTGCCAAACAGTTGTTCCATGTCCTGGTAAGTTGCAGGCGTGTCTTCGATAACGTCGTGTAATAACGCCGCCATCAGAGTCTCATGATCGAGCCTCATTTCAGCCAAAATACATGCCACGGCCACCGGGTGAGTAATATACGGCTCACCGCTGGAACGTGTTTGCCCCTCGTGCGCGTCCCGCGCCACGAGGTAAGCCTGCACGAGGCGCTTAATTTGCTCCTCCGGCAGGTATTTTTGAATCAGTTGATTCAGGCTTTCAAAGATATACAAGTGAGATCCGTTTCGTTAATTAACGACGGCCTTCAGCGATGGCAGTCACTGCCTGAATCTCTGCGGCTTCCTGCTCCTGTTGCTCCTGACGGTCACGAACGTCGAGGATCTGATTGGTGATCAGGCCTTCTTCGATTTCGCGCAGGGCAATTACAGTGACTTTATCGTTTTCTTCAGCGACCAGTGGATCTTTACCACCAGATTGCAGCTGGCGTGCGCGACGAGCAGCCACCAACACCAGGTCAAAACGGTTACCAATTTTTTCAACAGCGTCTTGAACAGTTACGCGTGCCATATATGTGCTACTCCACAGGGTGACGAAAGACTGGGCATAATACTGAAAGTGACTTCAGTCTGCCAATAGTTTGGTGATTAATCCGTCATGACGGAGCCGCTGACGGCTCAGACGCAGACGTTCAGCGCGAATAATGGTTTTTAAATCCGATAAAGCCAGATCAAAATCATCATTCACAATTAAATAGTCGTATTCGGCAAAGTGTGTCATTTCAGCTACGGCTTGTGCCATACGTTTTGCGATAACGGCTTCGCTGTCTTGCCCGCGGCCACGCAGGCGACGGTCTAGCTCATCTTTCGATGGCGGTAAGACAAAAATACTGCGTGCCTGCGGCATTTTTTTCCGAATTTGCTGCGCGCCCTGCCAGTCGATATCCAGAAAAACATCCACACCCGACGCTAAAACCTGCTCAATGGTTTCACGCGAAGTCCCGTAATAGTTACCAAAAACTTCTGCGTGTTCTAAAAAGGCATCACGTTCAATCATCTCGCGAAACGCTTCTTTGTCGACAAAGAAGTAATGCTCGCCATCTTTCTCGCCCGGACGTATAGCTCGGGTCGTATGAGAAATAGAAACCTGTGTGTCGTAGAGCGGTTGTGTTTTAAGTAAAGCCTGAATCAGACTTGATTTGCCTGCTCCACTAGGGGCGGAGACAATATATAGCGTGCCTTGAACCATGATGACGTTTCAACTGAATGGGTTGATAGGAAGTATGCGAAGAGTGATCTCTCGCACAGTATACACGCTCGCTGCATTCGGTGCAGCGCCCAGACGTATTTCATCGCAACTTTGCCAGAGAAAATAGCCTTTCCTGACAGATTTACGTGCCGCATTCCAAATTTTTTCTTCGTTGCAGCAACAGATGAAATAACCAGGAAGGTATCTCGCAAGAAGGGGTTATGCCACTGGCAGGAAAAATTACACCGGCGTTTACTGGCCTTCACAAGGAGGTGCCAATGCGCCAGTTTATTTTTCTTATCTGCCTGTTCCCTTTTGCTTTCTCTGCTTACGGTAAGAATATGCCGTCGCCAGACTGCCCTGTCTGGCCATCAGAACGCCTGACACAGGAAACCCACCATCTTACCGCTCAGCTGACCCAGTGGGATGCAGCCTACCATCAGTCTGGCAGCAGCCCGATAGAAGATTCGGTCTATGATCATTTGCGTCAGAAACAACGTCTCTGGCTACAGTGTGCCAGCCAGCCGGTGCCTGAACTAACAGTGCCAGCGAGTGATGATGCTGAATTTACGCATCCGGTGGCTCATACCGGCCTGCATAAAATGAAAGATAAACATGCTGTCGCAAACTGGATGCAAGGGCGAAAGAATCTGTGGGTGCAGCCCAAAATCGATGGCGTGGCGGTGTCGCTGATTTACCGTTATGGGCAGCTGGCCGCACTGGTAAGTCGTGGCGATGGTGAGAAAGGACAAAACTGGACGGTAAAAGCCGCGTCAACTCCGGCGATCCCGTTGCATATCCCGGACATGAGCCCTGAGTTGATATTACAGGGCGAGCTTTATCTGTTGATGACCGGTCATCAACAAAGTGCTGATGGCGGGATGAATGCAAGATCAAAAGTTGCGGGTGCAATGATGCGTGCTTCTGCTTCTGACCTGCTGAAGCAGACGGGTATTTTTATCTGGTCATGGCCGGATGGACCCACGCTTATGGCTGACCACCTGGAGAAGCTGAGCCAGTTCGGTTTTCCGGTTGTGGCTCAGTTCACGCATGCGGTGAGCGCTGTCGAAGATGTGGAAAAATGGCGTGAAGACTGGTTTTACCAGCCTCTGCCTTTTGCGACGGATGGTGTGGTTGTTCGTCAGCAAGAAGAGCCTGCCGGGAAATACTGGCAAAATAAACCCGCAGTCTGGGCGGTTGCCTGGAAATATCCGCCCGCCAGACAGCTCACCGATGTCACGGGTATCACCACCACCACAGGACGAAGCGGGAAAGTGACCGTTATCCTCAACCTGAAGCCCCTGAGGCTGGACGATAAGTTAGTCAGTAAGGTGAGTGTGGGATCGGTTAGCCGGTTCAGACAATGGGATGTTCTTCCTGGCGACCAGGTCGCTGTCGCGCTGGCCGGACAGGGGATCCCGCGCCTTGATGAAGTGACATGGCGGGTAAGTAAGCGTACGGAAATGCCTTTGCCTGAACCAACGCGCTATAACGCACTTTCCTGCTTTACGCCTGAACCGGGCTGTATGCAGCAGTTTCTCTCACGTCTGATCTGGCTTAGCGGGCCGGAAGCGTTAGATATGGCGGGGTTCGGCGGGGCCACATGGCAAAAGTTACTCGATGCTTCCCCGGCGGATTCTCTGATCAGTTGGTTAAGCTTTAACGAGAAAGAGCTGGCTGCGGTTCCGGGGATCGGTGTTAAACAGGCGCAAAAACTGATGGCGCAAATTCATCTTGCACGCGAAAAGAGCTTCCGGCGCTGGCTGTCAGCAATAGGATTTCCTTCTTTTGCCCTGGGATTTGCAGAACGCCAGCAAAGCTGGAACAGGTTGAAACAGCTGACGTCTCGCGACTGGGAAATGACTGAGGGGATCGGGAGAAAGCGGGCCGCTCAGGTTTTTGATTTTATTCATCATCCGGACGTTGAGATTTTGACCGAAGCTCTGAGGCAGGCGCAATTGCCTGCATTCCGCTAACGGGCTACAGGAAGGACGCATTAGTGGTCCGAATGCGGGTAATTAAACACAGGCAATCCAAGGCGAAAACGCAGCGCAATAAGACGCGCGGTAAAGCCGATCAGTAACGTGATAATAACCACCAGATTGTGGGGCAGTGAGAAATATTGTAGCCCGATGTAAACCCAGGCTGAGGCAAATGACACGCCGGCATAAATTTCTTTCTGAAAGACCAGCGGGATCTGATTACACATCATGTCCCGCAGCACGCCGCCAAAAACACCGGTAATGACCGCACAAACCGAAGCAATGATAGCGCCATGTCCCATATCGAGGGCCACTTGTGTCCCGATAATGGAAAACACCACCAGCCCCACGGCATCAAGCACTAAAAAGAGCTTTCGCAGATGTTGCATTAAAGGAGCCAGCCAGGTGGTCATTAGCGCGGCCACAGCCACAATCACGATGTACTCCGGATGCTTAACCCATCCCAATGGGTAATGCCCTAAAAGCATGTCGCGAACAGAACCGCCGCCAATGGCCGTCGCTGCAGCAATAATAATGACGCCAAAGGAGTCCATTTTCCGACGTCCGGCAGCCAGAGCACCGGTCATGGCTTCTGCGGTGATCCCAATAATATAAAGAACGGTGAGTAACATGGATGTGCGCCAGACAAATCAGTCAGTGAGGAAACGGTAGCCGCGTAGAGTAATGAGTTTCCCATTAGCTGGCGACTGAGTTTTTCTTTTACATGGCTTTTAACATTACTTTATCTAATGCTGATTTCTCTCGTGTCAGCCATTACTAAAGGGTAAGAGAAAATGTTGCATTATTTTAGATTAGAAAATTGGTGATTACTCGTTTGTTTTGACGGTGCTTTTCCATTTATCCATGACGCCGTTTTTTATCAGAGGTGAATTTTCTTCGCTTATAGGTTACGATTAATTAAAATCGTCACTCATTGACGCACGGCTTAATTGTTTAATCTGCCCGGAGGAGTGTATGAAGCCCGATATTCCGGTTGCGTTAACACAGCGTGGACCTGCCGAGCACGAACGGCGTGAACAAATTATAGATGCGGCATTCGAGCACTTTCGTCTTTATGGCTATGCCAAAACGTCGGTGGCGGATCTTGCCAAGTCGATTGGCGTTTCAAGTGCTTATATTTATAAGTTTTTTGAGTCTAAACAAGCTATTGGCGAAGCCATTTGCTCGCAGCGGGTGGGGCAGATAGATGAAGCGCTCATGGTGATTGCGCAAAGTGACCAAAGTGCGACTCTGCGCCTGAGATCTATTTTTAAAACGCTGCTGACACGTAGTCTGGATCTCTTTTTCCTGGACAGGAAATTACATGATCTGGCCGCGATAGCCTCAGCTCAGCGATGGAAATCCACATTAAATCATCGTGCTATGATATACAGCATTGTTGAGAAAGTGGTTGCCGACGGCCGGGAATCCGGTGAATTTGAGCGTAAAACGCCGCTGGATGAGGTTTGTATGGCGATCACCACGGTGACAACCCCCTTCTCGCATCCGTTATTGCTGGAACAAAAAACACCTGAACAACTGGAAGAACGCGTTCAGGCAATCACCAGCCTGGTGTTGCGTAGCCTCGCAAAGTAGGCACAATAAAATTTTGGGTTACGGGTTTACAAAAACGTAATTCGTCACATACTGTCAGGCTTTATTATCCAGAAACCCGTTTCTGGCCGGTTCATGTAATCGCCTGCAGAAACTTACGTCTTATACAGACAGAGAGGAATGTTTTATGACTCATCGTCGAGTGGTTATTACCGGCATGGGGGCTGTGAGTCCTCTGGGCTGTGATATCGAAACTATCTGGAAGCGTCTGCTGGCCGGTCAGTCTGGTATCCGAGTTTTGCCGGAAGAGATTGTTGAAACGTTGACTGTGAAAATTGGTGGTCAGGTACAAACTAAAGAACAGGACCCTGAGTCAGGATTCGATCCGGATATGTTCGTGGTACCGAAAGACCAGAAAAAAATGGACCGTTTCATTCTGTTTGCGATGGCTGCTGCGGATATGGCTATTGCTGACGCTGGCTGGAAAGCAGAAACGCAGGAACAACAGGAACGTACCGCAACTATCATCGGTTCTGGTATCGGCGGCTTCCCGGCTATTGCCCATGCCGTGCGCACCAATGACAGCCGTGGCGCTAAGCGTTTGTCGCCTTTCACTATACCTTCATTCCTGGTGAATCTGGCGTCTGGCCAGGTTTCGATTAAACATCAGTTCAAAGGCCCGATTGGCGCACCGGTAACGGCTTGCGCGGCAGGTGTTCAGGCGATTGGTGATGCAGTGCGTTTGATTCGCAATGACGAAGCCGATGTTGCGCTTTGTGGCGGCGCAGAAGCGGCGATTGATACCGTGAGCCTGGGCGGTTTTGCTGCAGCGAAGGCCATGTCTACCGGTCATGAAGATCATCCGGAAAAAGCCTCCCGTCCGTTTGACAGCGCGCGTGATGGTTTCATCATGGGCGAAGGCGCAGGCATGCTGGTGATCGAAGAGCTGGAACATGCGAAGGCACGTGGCGCCAAAATTCTGGCTGAGATTGTCGGTTACGGCACCAGCGGTGACGCCTACCACATGACGTCCGGTGCGGAAGATGGCAACGGTGCGGGCCGCGCGATGAAAATCGCCCTGCGTCAGGCGGGTATTCAGCCATCAGACGTGCAACATCTGAATGCTCATGCCACGTCTACGCCGGTGGGTGATCTGGGTGAAATCAATGCGATTAAAACCCTGTTTGGCACTGACGGCAAACTGGCTGTTACGTCTACCAAATCTGCGACCGGACACTTGTTGGGCGCGGCTGGCGGGCTGGAGACGATCTTCACCATTCTTGCCGTACGTGACCAAATCGTTCCTCCGACGCTGAATCTGGAAAACAAAGACGAAGCGGCTGCCGGTCTGAACATCGTCGGTAATACTGCGCAGAAACATGACATCACCTATGCCTTATCAAACGGTTTCGGCTTCGGTGGCGTTAATGCCTGTGTATTGTTGAAACGCTGGGAAGACTAATTTCTTTCTTCGCTGACGCATAAAAAAACGCCTCGGGTTTTATGACCGGAGGCGTTTTTTATTATGCGGGGGAGAGGATTTACTCGATGTTCTGAATCTGCTCGCGCATTTGTTCGATCAACACTTTCAACTCGATGGCTGACGTCGTGACATCAGCATTGATAGATTTAGATGCCAGTGTGTTCGATTCGCGGTTAAATTCCTGCATCATAAAATCAAGACGACGGCCCACGGCTTCTTCTTTCTTCATGATTTTATGTGTTTCTTTGACGTGCGCTTCAAGTCGGTCCAGCTCTTCAGCTACATCGACACGCTGCGCCATTAGAACCAGTTCCTGCTCCAGACGGGTATTTTCCAGCTGAACCTGCGCATCTTCCAGTTTGCTGACCAGGCGCTCGCGCTGCCATTGCAGAATATTTGGCATCTGGGCGCGGACTTTTACCACTTCTGCACTCACACCGTCGAGACGCTGTTCGATCATCGTTTTCAGTGCGGCACCTTCGCTTTCGCGTGCGCTGATGAAATCGTCCAGTGCTGTTTCCAGCGCCAGCAGCAACTCGGTGCTGATGGCATCCAGATCCTGTTCTTCAGCCAGCATCACGCCCGGCCAGCGCAGGACTTCCAGCGGATTAATTTCGCCTTCATCACTTTGCATTTTCACCCATTGCGCGGCTTCAACCAGCTGTTTCGCCAGTTTTTCATTGAGCTGCAACGTGCTTTGTGCGCCCGGATCGAGATCAAAACGCAGATTACATTCGACTTTACCGCGGGTAAGCCGGGCGCGAATGCGCTCACGGACAACCGGCTCCAGGCTGCGGAATTGCTCGGGCAGACGGATGTAGGTTTCGAGATAACGTTGGTTTACCGAGCGGAGTTCCCACGCTGCGCTGCCCCAGTCACCCTTAATTTCGCGTCGGGCATAAGCGGTCATACTTCTGATCATGTATGCGTACCTGTTAATGTAAAGATGCAGCGATTATAGCCGTGCCATGCCAGTCATGATAGGTATAACCTCCTGAAGTCCGTATCCCCGTCACCCTTCAGGCTGCCTCTGCGTTGGCGTCGTTTACTCATTCCGGTCGCTTACCTGAGTAAGCTCGCGGAGTTCATTCACTTGCCGCCTTGATGCAACCTGAATGTTTTTGGGTATAATGCGCAGCCAAACATGATTCGTGACCCGGAGAAGTATCCATGCGTCCAGCAGGCCGAAATGCACAACAAGTGCGCCCCGTAACACTGACCCGCCATTACACTAAACACGCTGAAGGTTCCGTGCTGGTGGAGTTTGGTGATACTAAAGTGCTATGTACCGCGACGGTGGAGGAAGGTGTTCCGCGTTTTCTGAAAGGTCAGGGACAAGGTTGGATCACCGCAGAGTACGGCATGTTGCCGCGTTCTACCCATACGCGTAATGCGCGTGAAGCCGCAAAAGGCAAGCAAGGCGGTCGTACTCTGGAAATTCAGCGTCTGATTGCCCGTTCCCTGCGTGCTGCGGTGGATCTGAAAAAGCTGGGTGAATTCACCATTACGCTCGACTGTGATGTGTTGCAGGCGGACGGCGGCACGCGCACTGCGTCCATTTCTGGTGCTTGCGTTGCTCTGGCGGATGCACTGAATGCGCTGGTAGCTGCAGGTAAACTGAAAGCTAATCCGATGAAAGGCATGGTTGCAGCGGTTTCCGTAGGCATCGTGAAAGGCGAAGCGCTGTGTGATCTCGAGTATGTCGAAGACTCAGCGGCAGAAACCGACATGAACGTGGTGATGATGGAAGATGGCCGCATGATTGAGGTGCAGGGCACCGCAGAAGGTGAGCCATTCAGCCACGAAGAGTTACTCGGTTTACTTGCTCTCGCCAGAGGGGGCATCGACACTATCTTCCAGGCGCAGAAAGCGGCGCTGGCGGAATAATTTTTTAAGGCGACTGAGAAGTCGCCTTTTTTATGGCCTGCGGGCTGACAATAAGAAATAAGACGTTATAGAGGAGACCATCAATGAAAGCCTATCAGCGCCAGTTTATTGAGTTCGCACTGAACAAACAGGTTTTGAAATTCGGTGAATTTACCCTGAAGTCCGGGCGCATCAGCCCTTACTTCTTCAATGCTGGTCTATTTAATACTGGCCGTGATCTGGCGTTACTGGGACGTTTTTATGCCGAAGCATTGGTGGATTCCAAAATTGATTTCGATTTAGTGTTTGGCCCGGCTTACAAAGGTATTCCAATCGCGACGACCACCGCGGTTGCACTGGCTGAGCATCATGAGCGCGATGTGCCATACTGCTTTAACCGCAAAGAAGCCAAAGACCATGGTGAAGGCGGCTTGCTGGTCGGCAGCCCTTTGCAGGGGCGTGTCATGCTGGTCGATGATGTGATCACCGCCGGTACTGCCATCCGTGAATCGATGGAAATCATCAACGCGAACAAAGCCACTCTGGCTGGCGTATTGATTTCTCTGGACCGTCAGGAACGTGGACGCGCAGATATCTCCGCTATTCAGGAGGTTGAGCGCGACTATCATTGCAAAGTGATTTCAATTATTACGCTGGCCGACCTGATTGAGTATCTGGAAGAAAAGGCGGAAATGGCTGACCATCTGGCTGCTGTGCGGGCTTACCGGCAGGAGTATGGTGTTTAATATCGGGTAAAACCTCAAAGGCAGGGATGTCATGACACAAACTGAAGCCGGCAGCAAAGAATGGATGCCTTCGCGGGCGGCAGAGTTTTTCTGTCGCCAGACGGAGCGTCTGGTCAAAAGCGGTAGCCTGACGCCGGCCGCATGTCAGCGTATTTATGACTTTTGTGGCGTCCGGCCGGGTTATCCCGAATGGCAGAAATTTCTGGTTCCCTTACTCTCCCTGCTGGGTCTGTTATCACTGGTGGCCGGTGCCGTATTCTTTGTAGCCTGGAACTGGGCAGATATGCCAAAGATGGCAAAATTTGCGCTGGCCGAGTTACTGATCGTTGCGCTTGCCGTCGTCGTCTGGTGGCGCTGGTATGACGGGATTGCACGCAGTGCCTTGCTGGCTGCGGGTCTCGGCTTTGGTGCTCTGTTTGCCCTTTATGGCCAGATTTATCAGACGGGTGCCGACAGTTGGGAGCTGTTCAGGGCCTGGCTGTTTGTTTTCCTGCCTTTAGCCTTAATCGCCCGACAGAACAGTCTGTGGTTCTGCTCCTGGTTACTTGCCAATCTGACGTTTCAGCTCTATTACGCCACGGTGTCTATGTCCCTGATGGACAGCGCCGTATTCGACGGTCTCGACTATTTCCCCACAACTGCGCTCTACAGCTATCTGATTGCGCAGACGTTGTGCATGATCATTCGCGAAGTTCTGGCCATGCGGGTCATTAAGCACAATCCCCACTCCTGGCTTGCCAGCCGCTGGTTTTCCCGGGTGATGGCTGGTTTCCTGCTGTTAGTGCTGACTTGCATTGTTGCCGAAAATATATCCGGTTGGGGATACGATACCCCTCACCCCTTTGTCACCGCCTTATGGCTGGCAGTCTTAGTGGTGAGTTACTTCTTTTATCGTTATCGCTATCCTGATCTCTGCATGCTGACTCTGGGAACCGCCAGCGCAGCGGCAGTGGGATGTGTGCTGATCGTGCAGATGTTCGACAGTTCTTACGATATTGGCGGCCTGTTTATGCTGGGCTCCCTGATGGCTTTATGGCTGGCGGGATGTGGCGCCCTGATGCTCTACTGGCGGCGTAAACTCTATGAGAGCCAGCCGGTCGAGGTTTCTTCCACGGAAATGGCAGTGCTGACGGAACAACTACGCCGAAATGATTTGCTTAGTCAGGTGCAAATTGAAGAGATTCAGCAATACGATCACTCCTCTCATCTTCCCTGGTACCTGCGACTGACACTGGGTATCGGTGGCTGGGTCGCCGCGATGATTATTTTATTTCTGCTGATTCTGGTGCTGTATGTTGTCGACCTGCTCAATGACCCCAATGCAGCCACGGTGATTATCCCTTCTCTGCTCCTTGCAATTGTCGCGGGTGGGCTTTTGCGCATGCAGGGCGTGAGTAAGCATCATATCGGGCTGGCATGGGCGATAGCCGCGACCTGCGGCCTCTGTTTTGGTTTCTATCTTCTCTTTGAACCCGACTGGGAAATGTCCTTCCTGGTGGGCTCGCTCTGTTCATTACCGGTGCTTACGTTGATGGCGCTGGCAATGCGCGATCGTACTTTCCGCTTTATGGCGATAACGGCGCTGACATTTTTGCTGATCCTTTCCGGCAATTTGCTGACAGGGATGTATTTACCGCCGGTCACCCGTTTTTGGGCGGTTTCCGCGCTGGTTACTGTCATTGTGATTTTCTGGCTGTGGATTATCAGAGAACAAATTAACTTAAAAGCCACATCATGGGCTGAGGCTGTTTTCCCCCTCCTCTGGGGTATTCCTTCCGGCCTGATATTGCAGTGTTTTTCCGCCATTAACACCTCGCTTCTCTTCGATGTTTTCTGGCGGCCAGCGGGGTATTTTCCTCTTTCGGGAGGAACTGGCGCAGGCATTGCCGCAGGTTTAGTACTGGTGTGTTTGTATCAGACTGTGGTGAAAAAGACGCCATCAGCAATGCTGTATCTGGTGGCGGCGGTTGTGTGTGGCGTCGCAGCCTTTTATGCGCCGGGAATTGGCCTGGGGCTGTGGCTATTACTGATGGCGCGTTATCAGGGAAATCAGGGGGTTTTAGCCGCGAGCGGCTGTTTCCTCGCGCTGTATGTTATCGACTGGTATTACTTCCTCGGCGTCAGCTTATTGCAGAAATCCCTTCTGATGTTTGTCACAGGCGTGGTGTTGCTGGCGCTGGCCTTTGCAGCCAAAAAACTGATCCCCGTGCGTAAGGAGGAAGCTTATGCAAACCCGTAATCTGAGGAAATGGCTGTCAGGAGTAGTGATACTGCTGGCACTGATCGCAGTGAATGCGGGTATCTGGCAAAAAGAGCAGGTGCTTAAACAGGGTGCGGTAATGATATTGCAGCTTGCGCCGGTTGATCCGCGTTCTTTGATGCAGGGGGATTACATGGCTCTCAATTATGCCATCACGCGATCTTTGCAAGAGGAGTTATACCAGCAACGTCAGGGTTGTAATTCTCTTCCACAGGCGCCTTGTTTTCCTGTTAGTGGCAAAATTATTGTGGCAGTTAATGAACACCGGCAGGTCACTCAGGCGCGGTTTGATAGTGGTGACCTGCTGAAGCCCAATGAATTACGGGTTAACTATCATATGAATGCCGGAACGCTGATGGTGGGAACTAATGCGTATTTTTTCCAGGAAGGACAAGGTGAACGTTTCGCCCGTGCACGTTATGGTGCATTTCGGGTAGGTGATGACGGCACAGCGTTACTGACCGCGATGCTGGATGAAAATGGGAAAATGATTCAGCCATAATATGAAAAAAGGGCCTTTCGGCCCTTTTTAGATTTGACGTTTGTCCCTGCGCGTTTATTGCAGCTGAGCAGAGATAAGTGGCCAGCGGGTATCGAAGTCCTGAGTCGGTTTGTACTTGAATTCAGAGCGTACAAAACGTGACAGCATCCCTTCGCAAAATGCCAGTAACTGGCTGGCGAGTAGAGTTTCATCGCTGATGAATCCGCTGCCTTCACGCATTTTCTTTTCCCGCAGTACCTGACGCAGTTGCGCTTCAATCCGCTCGAAAAGTTGGTTGATGCGGCCCTGCAAACGGTCCTGTTCAAACATCAGGGCATGGCCGGTCATAATACGGGTCAATCCCGGATTACGCTCGGCAAACCCTAAAATCAGCAGCAAAATCAGACGTATTCTGTTTAGCGTATCCTTTTCATCCTGCAGGATGAGATTGATACGGGTGATCAGACTGTCTTCGATAAACTCAATTAAGCTGTCAAACATCCGCGTTTTACTGGGAAAATGACGATAAAGAGCTGCTTCTGAAACCCCCACGCTGGCGGCGAGCTTTGCAGTCGTGATCCGCTGGCTGCCGTCGCTGGACTGAAGCATTTGCGCTAATGCCTGCAAAATCTCTTCGCGCCTGTTCCTTTTTGTCGTTTCTTTCTCTGCCATGTCTGAATAGACCCTTGCTAAAAAACGGCTAAAATCATGGAGAAACCGCACAACTGCCGCATGAATCGCTGTGATCCTGCGGCTTATTTCGTTCCCTTCGCGTTGTTACGGTCTGATAGTGATAAGGATCTGTTCAATATCGCGTCAAAATCAGCGGTGCTGAACAGGTTCTTATTGGCGACCTGAGTGGCCAAAGCCCCCTTCGCCGCGTTCACTGGCGTCAAAATCTTCCACCAGATTGAATTCTGCCTGAACGACAGGCACAAACACCATCTGAGCAATGCGCTCGCCCGGTTCGATAACAAATGTTGTCTGACCACGGTTCCAGACGGACACCATAAGTTGGCCCTGATAATCTGAATCGATAAGGCCAACCAGATTGCCCAGTACAACGCCGTGTTTATGACCCAGACCGGAACGTGGCAAAATCACCGCCGCCAGATTAGCATCACCAATATGGATAGCCAGACCTGTTGGCAGCAGTGTGGTTTCGCCCGGTTTCAGTTCTACAGAAGCATCCAGACAGGCGCGTAAATCCAGACCCGCAGACCCCGGTGTCGCGTAAGCCGGTAAAGGGAAAGTCGAACCGATGCGCGGGTCGAGAATTTTAATGTCGATTTTTTTCATCATAACGGCTGACAATCTCTTCTAATAAACGTTGGCCAAGCAGGGACTTATCGCTGAGTGGTAAGATTTTATCCCCGTCCTGCCAAAAAAGATGCAAGGCATTGGAATCGCTGTTGAAACCTTGCCCGGCAAGTGAAACATCGTTGGCGCAGATCAGATCCAGATTCTTACGGATCCTTTTTTGCCGCGCGTATTCTTCCACATTCTGGGTTTCAGCGGCAAACCCCACGACGTAAGGACGGTTTTCTGTCATGGCCGCGACGCCAGCGACGATGTCAGGGTTTTTAATCATTTTTACAGTGATTTCATCGCCTTGCTTTTTGATCTTCTCATCAGCAATACGTTCTGCGCGATAATCTGCCACGGCAGCGCAGGAAATAAAAATATGCTGAGAAGCTGCCGAAAGCTGGACGGCTTGCTCCATTTCCAGCGCACTTTCCACATCAATACGATGAACACGGGCAGGCGTCGGTTGCGTCACCGGCCCGGCGATCAGCGTTACTTTGGCACCACGTTCAGCGGCGGCTTTGGCAATGGCAAAACCCATTTTGCCGGAACTGTGATTACTGATGAAGCGGACAGGATCCAGCGGCTCACGGGTGGGGCCTGCGGTCACCATAATATTCAGATGCGCCAGATCCTTGCGCGAAGAGAAATGCGCATTGGCCATATCCACAATCACCAGCGGGTCCAGCATACGTCCCGGGCCAACATCGCCGCAGGCCTGACTGCCGCTGTCCGGCCCCCACAACAATGTGCCCCGTGCTGCCAGGCTTTGCAGGTTTTCTTGCGTGATGGCCGCACGATACATTTGCTGGTTCATCGCAGGAAGTACCGCGACCGGTGCCGCTGTCGCCAGACACACCGTCGTCAGCAGATCATTTGCCATGCCAGCATTCATGCGAGCCAGCAAATCCGCTGTGGCAGGCGCGATAATGACTAAATCTGCCCATTTCCCTAACTCGATATGTCCCATTGCCGCTTCGGCCGCCGGATCAAGCAGGTCGTCAGAAACCGGATAGCCAGAAACAGCCTGCAGGCTCAGCGGAGTCACGAAAGATTTCGCCGCTTCTGTCATGACGACGCGAACTTCAGCGCCTCTTTCACGTAAGCGACGTACCAGTTCTGGTGCTTTATAGGCAGCGATACCACCGCTGATACCGAGCACAATATGTTTGCCGGAAAGTCCCGTCATCATCATTGTCCGATTGGTTGAAAGCTGAAAGAAGCGACATTTTAGCATAACGTGGAATGATGACAGCTATTGGCGATGCGTCGAAAGTTGAGGAATAAAAATTCTGCGTAACATCTCGCAAGCTGACATACCGGACGTTATGACAGGGAGAATGCTGTGACACAATCGCCGCAAAAAAGGAGTCAGGATGACGAAACAGCAAAACCAGTGGCCGGGAGTGATGCCACCGCGCGAAAAATTATTGCAGCAAGGGGCAAAAGAGCTGACGGATCAGGAATTGCTGGCGATTTACCTGCGTACAGGATGCCGGGGATTGCATGTGATGGACCTGGCAAAGAATCTGCTGGAAGAGTTCGGTTCATTGCATCAGTTACTGATGGCGGATTTTGACGCCATGGCGCGCACGAAAGGAATGGGGGTTGCCAAGTTTTCGCAACTTGTGGCGGTGTCCGAATTATCCCGCCGCGCTTATCTGCGCCACCTGAGTGCCGAAAATGCGATGCTCAGCCCCAAAGTTATCCGTGAATATTTGCAGAATTTACTCGTTTTTCGGGAAAGAGAGGTGTTCCTGGTACTTTTTCTCGACAACCAGCATCGCGTTATTCGCCATGAGGAGATGTTTGCTGGTACTATTGGGCACGTAGAAGTGTATCCCCGCGAAATTGTTCGTGGTGCGATGAAGGTTAATGCGGCAGCCCTAATTCTGGCGCATAATCACCCATCCGGTCGGGCTGAGCCCAGTCTGATGGACAGAAAAGTGACTGAACAGATTATTCGAGCGTGCCAGTTGCTGGAAATTCGTGTCCTTGACCATTTGGTTGTAGGCCACGGAGAAACGGTATCTTTTGCCGAACGCGGCTGGATTTAACTTCGTTTTTTGAAGATCCTTAGGGATCTTTAGCTGTTCGGGACTTGAGCACTTACGCTACAGAGCGTATACTACGCCACCTTTGAGAATCTTGGGTTTGGCGTTAAGAGCCTATCTCAGCAGGTTTCTGACCTGATGAATTGGTTTTTTACCCGACGACAGTGAGTCGGTTCTCAGTGGAGTTTGCTGAGATGGGCTCTAAAAGCCTGACGAGGCGGCCATACCCTATACGAAGCTCGAGCTGATTTGATTTTTGGAGAATAGACATGTCCCGAGTCTGCCAAGTTACTGGCAAGCGCCCGGTGAGCGGTAACAACCGTTCCCACGCAATGAACGCGACCAAACGCCGTTTTCTGCCGAACCTGCACTCCCACCGTTTTTGGGTTGAGGCTGAGAAGCGCTTTGTAACTCTGCGTGTATCTGCTAAAGGTATGCGTGTTATTGATAAGAAGGGTATTGAGACGGTCTTGGCCGATCTGCGTGCCCGCGGTGAGAAGTATTAAGGAACTGCATCATGGCTAAAGGTGTTCGCGAGAAGATCAAGCTGGTTTCTTCTGCTGGTACTGGTCACTTCTATACCACCACGAAGAACAAGCGTACTAAGCCGGAAAAATTGGAACTGAAGAAATTCGATCCAGTTGTCCGTCAACACGTGATCTATAAAGAAGCTAAAATTAAATAATTTTGGTGGATTGCTAAAACCCGGCTCCGGCCGGGTTTTTTATTGCCTGAATTTCGTGATTTCCATTTAGTACGACTTTTATTTGCCTGATGTCGGTGTCTGCGACACACTCTGAACACGATTTTGCTCAAGGGGAAATTATGCCGGAATTACCTGAGGTTGAAACCAGCCGCAGAGGGATTGAACCCTATCTGAAAGGTCACACGATACTGCATGCCATTGTGCGTAATCCGCGCCTGCGCTGGCCTGTCTCGGCGGAGATCTTAGCATTAAGCGATCAGCCGGTTCTGAGTGTGCAGCGTCGGGCAAAATATCTGCTGGTTGAGCTGCAAACCGGATGGATTATCATTCATCTGGGCATGTCCGGCAGTTTGCGGGTATTGCCGGAAGAAACTGAAGCAGGTAAGCATGACCACGTTGATCTGGTGATGGATACCGGCCATGTGCTGCGTTATACCGATCCGCGACGTTTTGGTGCCTGGTTATGGTCTTCTGATCTGGCGGCCAGTAATGTCTTAGCCCATCTGGGGCCGGAACCGCTGAGCGAGGATTTCAACGCAGATTATCTGTTTGATAAATCCCGTACGAAGAAATCACCAATCAAACCCTGGCTGATGGATAACAAACTGGTAGTCGGCGTCGGGAATATCTATGCCAGTGAATCCCTGTTTGTTGCCGGTATTTCACCTGACAGACCTGCACATTCGCTCAAACGTGATGAGACGGAATTGCTGGTGAGAACCATCAAAGCGGTATTGCTGCGCTCTATTGAACAGGGCGGGACGACGCTGAAAGACTTTCTACAGTCAGATGGGAAGCCAGGATATTTTGCACAAGAACTGCAGGTATACGGCAGAACGGGCGAGCCTTGCCGCGCATGTGGTACGCCCATTGAGAGTAAGAAACACGCTCAGCGCACCACGTTTTTCTGCCCGCGCTGTCAGCGCTAACGCATGATTCAGGCGCTGATTTTTTCCATCAGTGCCTGAGTAATGATTTGCGGCAGGAAAGGCGTGATATCCCCACCGTGGCGGGCGACTTCTTTGACCAGCGAAGAAGAAATAAACGACCATTCTTTTGAGGGCATCATGAACACGCTTTCCAGCGTTGGCAGCAAATGTCGGTTCATGTTTGCCAGTTGCATCTCATATTCAAAATCAGACACCGCACGTAATCCCCGTACCAGCACGTTTGCGCCCTGATTTTTGGCGAAATTCGCCATCAAATCGCTGAAACCAATGACTTCAACATTATCCAGATGGGATGTGACCTGGGTCGCCAGCGCCACGCGTTCATCCAGCGAAAACATCGGTTTTTTGCTCGGGCTGGCCGCAATCGCAAGAATGACCTGGTCGAACATCAGCGCCGCACGGGTGACGATATCGAGATGCCCGTTGGTCATCGGGTCGAAAGTGCCGGGATAAATTGCCTTAGTGCTCATGACGGCTCACTTTTGCAGTTGGTGGCTGAGTGCCCACAGGGCGGCATATTTATTGAACGTATATTGTGCATTGACGCCTGCCAGGATCAACCCCTGCTTTCCATCCATAAAACCGGCCCGCAGGATCCAGGTTTTGACGAATGCGCCCAGCGTATGCGAAAGAATTGAGGAAAAACTGCAACGGCGGCCTTGCTGATGGCGTTGCTCTGCCCATGCCTGCGCATAGCTGAGTTGTTTACGCTGGAAAGCGAAAAGGTCGCGACAGGTGAGATGCAACAGGTCACCTTGCAAAGCAACGACAGTCGCATTGCCTGTGTTCAGTGATTCATGCACCAGATCGTCGTTGTAGCAGAATGTAGCAGGGTACAGGCGGTTGACCCGATCAGGATACCAGCCGCTGTGGCGCATGAATTTTCCGAGGAACAGATTACTGCGTCCGAGGCTATAAACGGTATTTTCCTGCGGGCAATTCAGCACGGTTTCAATCGACTGGCGTAATTCAGGGGTGACACGCTCGTCGGCATCGATCATCAAAATGTAGTCACCGGTGGCATGACTTTGCGCCAGCTGGCGCTGTTTGCCAAAACCCGGCCACTCTGTGTTCTGGAATACTTTAGCGCCGAAGTGGCGGGCAACATCCTGCGTCGCATCGTTGCTGCCGGAATCGAGCAGAATTATTTCATCTGCCCAGTCTACTGACTTAAGGCATTCCGGCAATAAATCCGCCTCATTACGGGCAATCAGCACGACGGATAAACGTTTTTTATCAGCCATTAATGACTCCGGATGGGCAGATAAGGCTCCAGTAAATGCAGCAGGCGCTGTAACGCCCCCTGATTTTGATGCAGAACTTCAACGGCATGGCGACCGTAATACAAACGGTAGTCTTCATCGGTCAACAGTGTAGAAATTTCTTTCACCAGCGATGCAGTATCAGTGACCGTGATCAGACCGTCGTCCTGAGCCAGCTTGGCGCAGATGTCTTTGAAATTGAAGGTATGGGGTCCCATCAGCACCGGAATTGCGTGGGCTGCCGCTTCCAGGGGATTATGGCCTCCGCGATCGACCAGACTGCCACCGACAAACGCCAGGTCAGCAATGCCATACAGCAACATTAATTCGCCCATCGTATCGCCGATCACGACCTGAGTGGCCGAAGAAGGAACTTCCCCTGAGCTGCGCTGAATGAAAGAGAGGCCAGCTTTGCGCGTCAGCTCACAAGCTACCGGGAAACGTTCAGGATGGCGCGGCACCAGAATAAGCAGCAAGTTCGGATGCGCTTTCAGCAGCTCTTTGTGCGCCTCCAGCAGTAAAGTTTCTTCGCCTTCATGCGTACTGGTAGCGATCCACACCTGACGGCGTGATGCCCACTGGCTGCGCAGTGCAATGGCTTTTGCCGCGAGCTCGGGGGTGACCGAGATATCGAATTTCAGGCTACCGGTCACCGCAAGCTGGTTGCGTTTGAGTCCTAAAGACAAGAAGCGTTCACCATCTTCCTGATTCTGTGCGGCGATCAGTGTAATGCGTTGCAAAATGGTGCGAATGAATTTGCCTAGCTTCTGGTATCCCTTCGCTGAGCGGGCAGAAAGACGGGCATTGGCGATAACCAGTGGAATTTTGCGACGATGCAATGCACTGATAAGGTTCGGCCAAAGCTCGGTTTCCATAATGATGACCAGCTTGGGGTTAACCTCATCCAGGAAACGATTTACGGATCCGGCCAGATCATAAGGCAGATAGACGTGGTGCACACCCTTGCCAAAAGCGGACTGAACACGCTCTGAGCCTGTCGGTGTCATGGTGGTGACGGTAATTGGCAGAGAAGGATAACGGTGGCGTAATGCGCGGACTAAAGGGATCGCTGCCAGCGTTTCTCCAACGGAAACGGAATGCAGCATAATGCCGCCGGAGACAACCTTTCCTTTGCAGAAGCCATAACGTTCAGCCCAGCGTTTACGATAGGCGGGCGACTTGCGGCTGCGCAAAAGTAAACGGATCCAAATCAATGGCTGAATTAAATATATGATTATATTATAAAAAATATTCATCTTTTATCAGGCGTTGCATAAGGGAAAGTCAATTTCATAGAGCGAAAATAGTCCCGGCGGATAGATGGGCACATGTTATCAGATAAGTGTGATCGACTCATCATGTCAGCGCCTGCGTCCTCAGACCAGTAACGAGTGATAAAGTGTAACCAACTGTTTTGAAAGGTTTTTAGGGCTGTAAGGTAAAATCCGGTCTCTTGCCGCATTTCCCATCTGGTCATTTTCCTGACGGGAAGGAATTTTATTGACGTATTCGCTAAGTCTTATCACATCCAGCGCATCGCAAACGAAGCCTTCGCGCCCCTGCATAATAAACTCTGCGCCACCACAGGTTTCGCTGGTGATAACGGGCAATCCGCAGGCCATGGCTTCAAGAATCACGTTCGGGAACGGGTCGTATAATGTCGGCAGAATCATGCCATCGGCCGCATGGTAATAAGGGAGTACGTTGTTTTGTACGCCGACAAAGCGGACCCGGTCTGCGCACCCTGATTGCTGAGCCAGCGACGCATATTTTTTCTGGTCTTTATCTTGTCCGACGACAATGAGGTAGCGATCGCCACAAGCGATCGCTTCAATGGCAGGCTTCAGCCCTTTGCGTTCAAAACCTGAACCTACGTAAATCAGTGCCACGGCCTGCGCAGGAATTGAAAGCATTTCACGCGCAGCAAGGCGCTGTGCATCTGTCGCCGGTACGAATTTTTGGGAATCAATGGCGTTATAGATCACTTCAAAACGGCTCTCATCAACTCCGTAACAGCGGATGATATCCCGTTTTACCATCTCAGAATTGCAGATGATTTTTTTCAATGCCGGGGAGTGGAACATCTCTTCTTCGGCTTGCAGGACATAGCGGTGGTAGGGGCTGATTTTTGTAAGAAAACGCTGAAGAGGGGAAATGACACGCGCCCGTTGTTCCAGCCAGACACGATGTGCACCATCGCCGGCCCGGAAAATGTCGCAACCCGGAATACGTTCGTGGCTTTGCACTATGTCGAAATGTTCCTGTTTCCAACATTGTTGCGCAGCAGCGGCAAAACCCTTCTCACGTGAAACACGGCCATACTTTGCCGGATTACACAGGTGAATTTTCCATTGCGGATTTGGCTTGCCTTCCCACTGGCGGGTAATAATATTCAGATCAATATTTTGGTCATCCAGTGCCTCCAGGGCGCGGGAAATAAAACGTTCCGCGCCGCCATCCGGGCGATATTTTTGTCTGACAATCGCTAAACGGATGTTTTTCCCACTGGCGGCATTAGTCATGCAGATAACTCCTGGCTGCATCAATCACATCACTGACAGGGATTGCATGCAGATAACGTTGTTGAGTTTTCGTATCGATCGAATCGGGTGCGGGTAGCGGCGCGTAGTCCCCCGCCCAGAGAGTGGTATTATTTTTGCCCCATGGACGCCAGTGTTGCATTTTCGTCGGGCCGAATAAGGCGACGCAAGGCGTATTAAGCGCGGCGGCCATATGCATCGGCGCAGAATCCACCCCAATAAAGAGTTTTGCACCGTCAATCATTGCAGCCAGTTGGGTCAATGATAACTGACCGGCGACAGAGATCACCTGCGGATTGTGCGTGAGATCCTGGATTTTGCTCACCATATCCAGCTCTTTCTTATCCGGGCCGGAGGTCATCACGATCGTCAGGCCGGTTTCAGCAAGTCCATCAATCACATTGGCGAATTTGTCATCATCCCAGCATTTGAACGTCCAGCGGGACGTTGGCTGAATCACAATATATTCGCCGGACACCTGATTTTTCAGAAGTAATTGCTGACAAAATGACTTGTCACTTTCTGAATAATGCATTGATGTCAGAGCGTTATCGGTGGAAATACCAAGCGGTGACAAAATCGACATATTCTGTTCGACAGTATGCAAAATGCTGTGATTTTCGGTCGTCACTAACTGCGTATGACCTGCCCGCCAGAAAGCAGAACGTCGTTTTTTATAGTCGAATCCTAAACGAACTTTCGCGCCACTAAATCGGGAAATCAAAGCACTGCGCCATTGATCGGCAAGATTAATCACCAGATCATAATGTCGGTCGCGAACAGCTTTGAGTAACTGATATTCCTGTTGTAACTGATAGCGGACACCTTGTTTTTTCCATGTTCTGTCAATGACATGGATATGAGATAGCGCTGGATGTTCACTGAGAATAGGGCGAGTTTCTTTATACAGAAGCACATCAATTTCAGCATCGGGGTAATGCTCGCGTAGCCTGTTTATCACCGGCGTGGTCAGCACCATATCTCCATGATGACGGAGTTTCACCAGAAGAATTCTTTGGGGTCTGAACGCTGCGTATTTGGCTTCTGAATTAGGCATTCTATTATCTGATAGTAGAATATAGTGAGTTGATTTTAGGTGAAGAATCGTATGCTGTGAAGTTATTTATCTTCCTGATATAGAAAGATAAATAACTTCATTTATGAAATAGTTAGATTCCACTTAAACGAATAAAGGAATCGTCTCTTTCTGAAACAACTTAACCGAGTTTTTTACGCAGGTTATGGAGACGATACAGCCACAGTAACAGTTGCCACCATTGTTTCGGTCCGCGTGCGTTACGCAGCATTATCCTGCGTGTGCCGGAGGTGTAAATATCGTCGATCATGGCTTTCTGAGCGGCCTGAACAGGCTCGCGGCGAACAGAATGACAAACCGTCAGGGCTTCCCGGGTGACCTGTCTCGGAAACTCCGCATAGATTTTTACCCGGTCTTTATATCGCTTATTTAATTCATCAAGCATTTTGGCGATTTTCAGGTAATGCCGTTGATATTCAACGTTTTTCATTCCGGTTCTTTTTTGGTTACTGATTGACTGACCATGAATGTAATAGCGATAAAGCACCTCTTGGGTGTATTTCACGCGGCGTGCGTTGAACATGAATTCGGTTGTCCAGGGAATATCCTGATGATGCAGGCCGGGTTCAAAATACAGATGATGCTTTTTAATAAGTTCCAGACGATAGACACCTAACCACACTACGTGCAAATAACGGTTTGTTGCCAGCGCCATTTTAAGCCAGTGCGGGCCATCCAGCACGGCAGTCGACGTTAAACGATCGGTGGGGATGATGGGTTTAACTTTTTCTGAGCCGACAAAATAACGTTCACCATTGCATTGTGCGACATCCAGATCATCCTGTTCACACAGTTCAATCAGCGTTTGGTACATGTTCGGATAGAGTATGTCATCGGCATCCGGAAAAGTGACGTACTGACCTTTGGCGATATCCAGGCCAGCATTACGCGCACGCGATACGCCGCCGTTAGCCTGATGAATGACGCGAATATGCGGGTATTTCTCAGCATATTCTTGCGCAACGCACTCGGAACCGTCTGTCGAACCATCATTGACGATAATGATCTCGAAGTTTGTCAGCGTCTGGGCGACGAGCGAATCCATAAAGTTTCGGAACATTTCCCCTGCGTTATACAGAGGGATAATCGCGCTGAGCTTAATGTTGTCGGATGTCGTTGTAAGGGGCATATCACACAATTTCCACTGATAAGGAGGGCAATCAACCGGGCCGGTGTAAGTTTCACAGCCCGGAAAAAATCATTGTTTTTCTATCGGGGGATGTGGCCTCATCCTGAGCATCATCAGGTAGGCAAATACCAGCACAATAAAATACGGTGATTCGCGATTGTAAAACTGGGTATCACCCATGCTGAAGTAAATTACCGGGACCGACAGTAATAAAAATTCGTAACCCTTGGGCACCAGCCTGAAGGGATAGAGCAATAATACGGCGAAGAAAAGTACCATAATCAATGCGCCTAAAATTCCCTGTAATGACATTGTATCGATAATATCATTGTGCAAATGGAACTGAAGATTGCGTAACGCTTCCGGGTTTCCGCCTTCATGCTCATCGATGAACGTGGTGGCAAGTGTATTGCGGCTGTCGGCGGACTGACCAAACGGGTGATGTTTGAAAGCATCCACTCCGGCTCGCCACATTGAGAAACGCGCACCGACTGAAGTATTACGCTCCCCGTCATTGTAAGAGGTAACCTCGTTTTGGAGATTATCGAAGCGGGTGAGGACTTTATTGTAATAAGGATGACCAGAAGTCACTGCGGCAATAATTAAGACCGCAATGGCAAAACCGTAGATAATTTTAGACGTATGCGAGCTTTTGGTGAAATCGTAAATAATGCTGCCTGCACTAATAAGTATAAAGAGTATTATTGCAGAGCGGGTTTCTGTGGCAGCGAGAACCGCAAAAGTCAGCGTCATCACAATCAGACAAATGAGCCTGTAATGCTTTAACGCATGATATTTAAGACTGTACATCACCAGCAAAGAAAAAATAGTAAATGTATAGGCGCCGGAAGTCGGAGCGTCAGAATTTATTTTCATTCTTTCGCCTGTCTTTAAATAAACAATGATTCGTATGACGGATATAACGATAAAAAGAATCGTCATAATAGCTATCCCCGTGCGCACTGTCAGTGCAGGGATTTTCCATTTGTGAATGTTATGTTCAATGGCATACAGAATAAATGAAGCTAATATGAGTCTCTTACCGCTAATTTGGTAATGATAGGCAATGAGCGGATATTGATGGTTTACGGTGAGCATAACCCAAAGCAACTTGCTGATACCCAGAAGTAGAATTGTGCAGGCAACCGGGTAGAATTTAATTTTCTTATCAACACGCAGGGTGACGTAGATGAAATACAGGACAGCAATATACGTTGCGATATAAAAGAAATTCCGGGTTATTTCACCAGAGTACATAAAGAAAGAAATGGAAATGGTAATCAATAAGAATAGTAAAGATGCAAGTTTATCGTCAAAAGACGATTTTTTTATCTGTGCCATCAGATTACTTTTCATAAAGAGCTTTTCCTGAAAATCTTATTATTCATATATTTGGTCATCCAGCGCAAGCTGGTCAGGTAGCGACCCTTATGCCAGAGTGCCTGGGCATAGCGTTTCATCTCTTTATAGGAAACCGGCACGTCATGTGGGACTGCGTGCCATGGGGATTGCGCATAATATTGATCATAAATATCGGCCAGTTCTCCCATTCCCCAAAGGTGCCAGGGTTTACATTTACCCGTATAATGAATCAGGATGGTATCTTTCGGGATATCAACTCTCTTTCCCACTTTATTTAAAATGATGTCACACACAAAATTATATCTTTTAGGAAGCAGCAGAACTTCCTGTTCCAGGACAATATTAAGTGCGTCCTGGTCAGGGAATTTAAATTCACTTTCCTGAAGGCTAAGTGTCCGGATGATCCGCTCAGTTGTATTTTTCTCAAGCCATTGAGGGATATTGATGTATAAGAATCCTGAGTTGAAATAATTTCCCTTTGTCAGACTTAACTGTGAACAAAGTTTATTTCTTGCCCGTTGCGTATCATTGACGGCTGCCAGCGTATAAGGGCTGATATCCATCTCGCTCAGTTCTTTATAACTGCCTAAACATAATGTGTCCGCGTCAAGGTAGAGTAATTTTGATGTGACGCCAGAAAGGATGTAGGGAGTGAATAACCGATAATAAATAGCCTGAGGATAGCGCCCCATCAGCGGTAAAGCAGTGAACGCAGATTCTTTAAAAACGTAACAGGTGATGGCCAGCGGATGATTTGCCGCCAGCTCAAGCAGCCGGGATTTTGATATTTCATCGAGCGCACTGCCAAATATATGAATATGAAAAGCTAAGTCAGGATTGTTTTTCAGAACAGAAAAGACAGTGACCCCCATACCACGGGCATAGGCATTATTTATTCCGAATGCGATATGGACCACAGGGAGTGATGAATCCCCTAAATTATTCACGAGCTCTTCTTTATGCTCGAGATAGCTCATATATTCATGGTCAGACATAGTGTTGTACCTGACTTGTTTTGCTTATAACAAATGAACGTATTTTCTCCAGTTGAGCATCACTGAGTGAAAAAAGTTCTTCAGCACTGTGCCGGAATTGATAAGGTGCTGAGAAAATAAAAGATTCAGGCGCGAGTTTTTTATCTTCAGGCGTCAGGATGAGTGGCGCATAGGTTGGATGCTGCTCGGTTAAGGCACAAGGACCCGCTAAACATACCACTGGGATATTCACCGCATCTGCGATATACACGTTTCCAGAATCTGAGGCGATATACATATCCATCTGAGAAATGGCATGTGGGACTTCATGCAATTTTAGCTTACCGATCAGGTTAATGATGTTTTCGCGAGCACTGAGTTTTTCCAGCAACTGATCAAGGTATTTCTGCTCATTCTCCGGGCCAAAAACATAAAACTGACAAGGAAGGCCAGCCAGGGTATTAAGGATTTTAATCCATACCGCTGTCGGAATTGTTTTAGCTTTATTGCCTGCCGAAATGCTGATACCAATTTTGACCTGCTTGCTTGCCGCCAGCTCCGGCAAGGTTTTTTCAGGTATCCACAAGGGAAGGGTGGCATGTTTAGTATAGCTTTCTGCACTGAGGCTGGGGTCTGCCAGCTTAAGATAACTTTCCAGCGTAAAATCGGTTTTCTGATGCAAACGAACAACGTCGGCCGTCTGATAAAAAATTCCGTGATACCACTTGCGGGTATAAGCGATCAGAAAGGCTTTATGCTTCGCATTACAGAAGGCGGCATAGAAGCCGTTAACGCTGTTAGGTTGCAGCAGATAAATATTGTCGTAGCGGTTGAGCAGGCGAAAGGCGAGACCAATTTTACTGACTAAAGATTTTTTGTAATCTTCAATGAGATAAATAGAATCGATCGTCGAATCGTGTGCAGCCAAAGGCAAAACCGTTTTACTGATCAAGACATCTGATTTTTTTAAATGCTTCAGTAAAGGCGTGATATTGACGAAATCACCAATTTTGGCGGTTTGTATGACCAGATTTCGTCCTTTGCCCTGATGAAAAGGCTTCATCAGCATTTTGAACGGCCACAGCAAGATGAAAATAATCACGTAGCTCATGGTCAGTTCACTTCCTCTTTCGCAGCGGTCAGATCACTCAGACGCTCAAAGACGGTTTTGGCTGGTAAGTTTTCCAGTGAATTGTTCCCGGCTTTGAGGATAAACTGATTCTTTCCATACCCGCCAATCAATCCCGGATCGGTCGGTCCGTAAAGCGTGATATTTGGACGATCCAGCGCGGCAGTCAGATGGCTCAGCCCCGTATCAACAGAAATGACCGCTTTCGCACCGGCTAAAACCTCAGCAACTTTTTCCAGACTCAACTTAGGCAACACCTCGACATAAGGGAAACCTTCCGCCAGACGCAATGCGCGCTGATGTTCATGGTCTGCCCCCCACGGAAGTTTGATGCGGATATCTTGCCCGCCGAACATGCTGATCAGCTCACGCCAGTGTTCTTCCGGCCAATGTTTATCGGCGCGGGTGGTGGCATGAAGAAACACCAGATACCGGCCCGCGTCGGCAGGAAGATGGGAGAGGAAACGTGCTGCAATAGCATAATCTCCCTGGCCTGATGGCTTTTCATAGCCCAGGCTTTTCGCAAACAATTCCCGGGTACGCTCTACCGCGTGCTGCTTTTTATCGATTTCATGACGCTGATTGTAGAACCAGCTGGCGAATGGTTCACGGGCACTTTTACAATCCTGACCGTGTTTTTCACCTTTTGCGACACGGGTGATCAGTGCCGCGCTTTTAATCAGACCCTGAGCATCAATGATCGCATCATAGGTTTGAGACTGAACTTCGCGTTTGAAGTCGCAGCGTTGCTGACGGGTTTCAGAGCCGAACCAGTTTTTACGCCAGCGGCGGATGGCGACAGGTATCACGCGATCAACGGCAGGATGCCAGCCGGGGATCTGGCTAAATCCTTCTTCCACGACCCAGTCAAAGCGGATCCCGGCAATGGCCTGCATAGCATCCGTCAACGCCGGAAGGGTATGCAGAACGTCGCCCATGGACGACGTTTTGACAATGAGAACCCGCATTAAAGCTCCTTCCTTGCGCTCAGCAACTGGGTGAGTTCCTGATAAACTTGTCCGGGTTGAATATCAATTAAACTTTGGTGATAGCCTTCTTCAGCATCGCCTTTACGGACTTTATGATAGCCAGTGATCAGACGTATAACTTTTGCCTGATGGCTGAGGGGCGGTGTGAAGTCCGGGCTGCTGGGCCCGTAAAGTGCTATCAGCGGTTTATCCAGCGCGGCGGCAACGTGCATCAGGCCTGAATCATTACTGACGACCGCATGACAGGCGGCAATCATCACCACCGCCTGATCCAATGAGGTTTTCCCCGCCAGATTGAGACAGAAAGGTTGCGCGCTTTCTGTCAGTGCCAGGCGGATTTGTTCACCTGCTGCGTTATCTTTTGCAGAGCCAAAGAGCACCACCTGATAGCCTTCGCTGATCAGTTTTTCAGCCAACACCGCGTAGTGATAATGAGGCCAGCGCTTTGCCGGACCAAACTCTGCGCCAGGGCAGAAACCAATCAGCGGCCGGGTGTTATCCACAGAGAATGAGGTTTTAACCGCGGTGACTTCAGCGTCGCCGACCTCTAATTTCGGCCAGAGAATGGGTTGTGGAAGATCAGCGGCAGTTTTGATTTGCCGGGCATCGTAGCCCAGAGCAGCATAACGCTGAACCATCAGTGGAAAAGCGGGTTTATCCAGCACCCGCAAATCATTGAGCAGACCATAGCGCATTTCGCCACGCCAGCCGGTGCGTTGCGGAATACGGGCAAAGAAAGGAACCAGCGCCGATTTAAACGAGTTAGGCAGAACGAATGCACGCTGATATTTCTCATTGCGCAATGAAATACCCAGACGACGACGTTCGCCCAATTCCAGCGCACCGTGGCCCAGCGGCATGGCCAGCGCCTGATGTACTTCCGGCATGCGATCAAGTAAAGGACGGCACCATGCAGGTGCCATCACGTCAATCTGAGCGTCGGGGTGCGCAGCTTTCAGGGTGCGATAAAGACTTTGTGACATCATCATGTCACCGACCCATGACGGCCCAATTACCAGTATTTTCATACCGTTAATCCATTCCTCAATGTGCAGGGCTTAAACTGTGCGGTTAAGCCAGCTCATGTATTCCGTAACACCTTCGGCAACCGTTTTGAACGGTTTGTCGTAACCGGCGTTACGCAGGGCTGTCATGTCGGCCTGTGTGAAGGACTGGTAACGGCCTTTGAGTTTTTCCGGGAATGGAATGTATTCGATATCGCCCGACTTGTGGTATGCCACGACAGCATCTGCCACAGCCTGGAAGGATTCCGAACGTCCGGTACCGCAGTTAAAAATGCCCGAAACACCGTTTTGCCAGAACCACAGGTTCACGGCTGCCACATCACCCACGTAGATAAAATCGCGTTTGAAGCCTTCGCTGCCCGAGAACAGTTTTGGGTTCTCCCCGGCCTTGATCTGATTATTCAGATGGAACGCTACGCTCGCCATGCTGCCTTTATGGCCTTCACGCGGTCCGTAAACGTTGAAATAACGGAAACCACAAATTTGAGATTCAGCGTGCGGCAGAATTTCGCGAACATACTGGTCAAACAGGAACTTAGAGTAACCATAGACGTTCAGCGGTTGCTCGTATTTACGCTCTTCAACAAAGCTGGTGCTCTGGCTACCATAAGTGGCTGCGGAAGACGCATAAAGGAAGGGAATGCTGCGATCTAAACAATAATGCAGGACATCTTTAGAGTACTGATAGTTGTTATCCATCATGTACTTGCCGTCCCACTCGGTAGTGGAAGAGCATGCGCCTTCGTGGAAAATGGCGTCGATATCACCCAGATCGTCGCCGGCCACGATGCTGGCGATAAAATCTTCTTTGTCGCAATAATCCGCAATATCCAGATCCACCAGATTGACGAACTTGGTGCCATCTTTCAGATTATCCACCACCAGAATATCGCGGTATCCCATATCATTGAGCGATTTAATAATATTGCTGCCGATAAAACCAGCGCCGCCAGTGACGATTATCATGGGATTCACCTTTAATCATTTGAAGAACTGCGCACCATGCACAGCCTGTATATTGGGTAATATCATAACACTTCATTATGAAGCTCACATTGGGAAGGTGTCCGATAACAGGGATTCTTATGTTTCAGAGCGTAAGGCGTGAACTATGCTGCAAAACAAAGATATTGTGAGCACTTCCATCGTTATTTTATATGCAGATTAGTAAGGTATTCCGTGAATGAGTCATTTCAGGAGAATACTGTATGTCTGTTTCGTTTTATCGCCAGCTGGAAGATCAGCTGGAGCAGGCCCGGGTTGAAGGGCTGTTTAAAGAAGAACGCATTCTCACCACGCCCCAGCAGGCTGAAGTCTCCGTCGCTGGCGGCCGTCCGGTCATCAATTTTTGCGCCAACAACTACCTTGGCCTGGCGAATCATCCCGAACTGATCCGTGCTGCAAAAGCCGGTCTCGACAGCCACGGTTTCGGCATGGCTTCGGTCCGCTTTATCTGCGGCACACAAGATACGCACAAAGAACTTGAACATCGTCTGGCTGACTTTCTCGGTATGGACGATGCGATCCTCTATTCCTCCTGCTTTGATGCCAACGGTGGGTTATTTGAAACACTGCTGGGTGAAGAAGACGCCATCATTTCGGATGCGCTGAATCATGCCTCAATAATCGATGGTGTTCGCTTATGCAAAGCGAAACGTTATCGGTATGCCAACAACGATATGTCTGAACTGGAAACCCGTTTGCAGCAGGCAAAAGATGAGGGTGCCCGTCATATTCTGGTGGCAACTGACGGCGTATTTTCAATGGATGGCGTGATAGCCAACCTGAAGGGCGTGTGCGACCTGGCCGAACGGTTCGACGCGCTGGTGATGGTCGATGATTCCCATGCGGTAGGTTTTGTCGGTGCCGAAGGGCGGGGAACGCACGAATATTGCGATGTGATGGGGCGCGTGGACATCATCACTGGCACGCTTGGCAAAGCGCTGGGCGGGGCTTCCGGCGGTTATACCGCTGCGCGTCAGGAAGTGATCGACTGGTTGCGTCAGCGTTCGCGGCCCTATCTCTTCTCTAATTCCCTGGCACCGTCGATTGTTTCTGCCTCCCTGAAAGTGCTTTCCATGCTCGAAGAAGGCAGCGAACTGCGTGAGCGTTTGCTCAGCAATTCAAAATTGTTCCGCGAGAAAATGACCGCCGCGGGTTTCACGCTGGCGGGGGCTGATCACGCCATTATCCCGGTGATGCTTGGCGAGGCTCGTCTGGCTCAGGAGTTTGCGTCGCTTTTGCAGCAGGAAGGGATTTACGTCACCGGCTTCTTTTACCCGGTGGTGCCTCAGGGGCAGGCGCGCATCCGTACTCAAATGTCAGCAGCGCACAGCACGGAACAAATCGAAAAGGCCGTTGAAGCCTTCACCCGTATTGGCAAAAAACTTGGCGTGATCGCCTGAGGAATGTCGATGAAAGCTTTAGCAAAACTCAAACGTGAAGAAGGCATCTGGATGACGGATGTGGCCGTGCCGGAATTAGGGCACAACGATTTGCTGATCAAAATCCGTAAAACCGCCATTTGCGGAACCGATGTGCACATCTACAACTGGGACGAATGGTCACAAAAAACCATTCCCGTACCAATGGTGGTCGGACACGAATATGTCGGCGAAGTGGTGGGCATCGGGCAGGAAGTTAAAGGTTTCAGTATCGGTGACCGGGTGTCGGGCGAGGGGCATATTACCTGCGGACACTGCCGTAATTGCCGGGGAGGACGTACGCATTTGTGCCGCAACGCACAGGGCGTGGGGGTAAACCGTCCGGGCGCTTTTGCTGAGTATCTGGTATTACCTGCTTTTAATGCGTTTAAAATCCCGGACAATATTTCTGATGATCTGGCTGCCATTTTTGATCCCTTTGGTAATGCTGTGCATACCGCATTGTCGTTTGATCTGGTCGGCGAGGATGTTCTGATCAGCGGTGCCGGGCCGATTGGCATCATGGCGGCAGCCATTTGCAAACATGTCGGTGCCCGCCATGTGGTGATCACGGATATGAACGAATACCGTCTGGAACTCGCGCGCAAAATGGGTGTGACGCGGGCGGTGAATGTCAGCCAGCAAAGCTTGCAGAATGTGATGGATGAGCTGGGCATGACGGAAGGGTTTGACGTCGGGCTGGAAATGTCTGGTGCACCTGCGGCATTTCGCAGCATGCTTAACGCCATGAACCATGGCGGCCGGATTGCGATGCTGGGCATTCCATCGACCGAGATGGCAATCGACTGGAATCAGGTGATTTTCAAAGGACTGTTTATTAAAGGGATTTACGGAAGGGAAATGTTCGAAACCTGGTACAAAATGGCCGCCCTGATCCAGTCAGGATTAGATCTTACACCTCTGATTACGCACCATTTTCCGATTGATGAATTCCAGAAAGGGTTTGATGCGATGCGCTCCGGGCATTCCGGCAAAGTGATACTTAACTGGTAATCTGGCGCTCTGAAAATGCAAAAGCCCGCTGAAAATAGCGGGCTTTTGCTGATAGCGGGCGCAGTCTTTACGCCGCAGGACCGGCCATTTGTTTCTCGTCATCCGTCAGATAACGCACTTTACGGGTGTAATCCTGACCTTTGAATAACAGTTCATTATCCGGTGAAGCCAGATACTTTTGCCATTCTGTCAGCGGGAAGCCGCCATGAGCGCCGATCACTTCTTTAGGGATAACCGACGGTGTGCCGCCAATTTTTTTCGATACCGGCCAGTTCATCCAGTCGCCCAGATTGACGCTTTTGATGTCCAGCGTATCCAGCATGGCCGCCAGAGGCAGTTGATCTGTCGGGGGCTGGTTGTCTGGCAGAATGTTCCATGTATCGATGAAAAACATAATCCACAGCGGGCACAAACGCTCCCAGGTTTTACGCGTGGCGGCTAAAAAAGCGCCGTTCACGTGATCGACAATATAAGGACGCACGCTGTTTTTGTAATACGCCGGGATGATCTCAGGATCACAACCGTCCAGTTTGGCAATCATCTTGCCCTGACGGAAACTTGAATAAATATGATTTTCATGTAACTGAATTTCCGGCATTTTAAGCAAATTAAGATCGGAATCGATCATCAAAATACCGTCAGTTCTGGCCTGCAAAGGCGCCATCAGTTTGATCAGGCGGCTGAGATAAATTTGTTTATAACGATAATCACCGGATTTGGTTTCAGGGTGAAGCGTGACGATCCGGACTTTCTCCGGTAACGGGCGAAACTGGCTGGCAGCCTGATCGGTAACAATCACGATTTCCTGTAATGCGGTCGCAAATTTATCGGCAAACTCTGCACACAGACAAGCTTCTTCAATATAGTCAGCCCCCGCGGAAGGGATCACCACAGACGTCACGCTGTTCTTTGGTTTTCCTGCCATGACGGTCCCGTCATACGGCAAATTATGGCGTGAAAGAATGTGACGATATTTTGGATTTAGAAATTTGAACATATTCAGCCTTGTTTCTTTTTCACACTGCTTAAAACGGTTTCAACGCCTGAGACATATTTTTCAATTGCAAATTTTTCGCGAACAGTCAGATTTGCCTGCTCTGCAATTTCATTTCTCAGATGGGCATTGAGATACAGTGTTTTCATATGATTAAAGAGCATATCAATATCGCCATACTCAAATAACATGCCGGTTTCTGCATTTTTAATCAGTTCGGCTGTACCGGTGACATTCGAACCAATCACCGGCGTTTTCAGCAGCATGGATTCCAACACGACCCGCGGAAGCCCTTCACTTTTTGAGCCTAATATAAAGGCATCAAACGCGGACAGATATTCCAGCGCATTGCTCTGGAAGCCTGTAAATACCACTTTATCCATCATATTCAGAGCCGAAGTTTGCTGAATGAGACGGCGTAAATTCGGGCCTTCACCCACAAACACCATTTTCCATTTGGCTTCCGGAAATGCGCGATTAAATTTGTCTAGTGCCAGTAATGTGAAGTGATGAGCTTTGCGGTTAATCAGAGAACCTATACTGCCAAAGATGAACGTGTCGTTGTCGGCTGCTAATTCTTCCCGGATTTTTGTGCCTTCGGGCAATGGCTGATGGATATCAATGCCATTAAAAACGGTAAAACATAACTCTTTGCGTACACCACGTTTGAGCAGTTGTTCCTGAACGCCTTGAGAAACAGAGATAATGCTGTGGCAGAACCGGTTAACGATGCGCACAACCTCCCGGTTGAGCACCGGTTCAATGCGACAATGCTGTACGATTTCTGTGGGTAAACCGGCAGTAGAATAATAGCCTTCGACGTTAGAGCTGGGCTGATTATTCATATAGAGAATGTCAAACTGACCGAGTTCAAGCAGGGAGTGAATTTTGCGGATATTGGGATTAATACGCCAGATTTTGTCGATAGAGTAAATGGCTTTCTGACGCAAATTACTGCTAAAGAAAAACAGCGTTCTTAATACTTCTTTAGCTATTTTCGCCCAGGCAGGTTGCTTAACCTGCGGAATAAAAAATACCGGTACATTCAGTGAGTTTAAAATCTGACTGATAGTTTCGCCGTTGTCCCGGGCGTAATCGTTGTAAAAGCAGCAGCTGATTTCATATTTTTCACGATCGATTCTTTTCAGCAGTTCTAACATGCTGTTAGTCCCGCCTCCCCATTCCTTGCCACTATCCAGTAGCAGAATTTTAGATCGATCTTGTCCCATCGGTTAGCGCCCTTGCTCAGTCCGGTCAAAAAAATATACAGCGCCCATTATATGAGGCAAAACCCAGAAGCTCTACTTTTTAGTTTGGCTATGAAATCAATTGATATCAATAAGTTATTTGGTGATGCCAAATATATGCGTACCACCAATATAATCAGGAAACCGCCAATGTGTGCGATTTCTACTTTTTAGTAAAAGTTGTTATCACAGAATACTGCCGTTCAACAAATGCCGCAGCGGGTGAAGATTTCAGGCTTTCCCCCAGAATTTTAAACATGCTGTCGGCATAAATCTGCGGGAGAGGTTGCCTGAGGCGGCAGATGCTGATGCCTTTACGTGATGATTTTACGGGCGTAATCGTGACCTTACCGGCGGGTGTGCTGCGCTGGGGTTCGTTCAGCAGATCACTTGGCCTGACCAGAACGATATCGGAAGGTAGATTCGGCAACATTTGCTGCAGTACTTTCACTGTCGTCGGATGCGGGTGTCCTATCGCGATGGCATATCCATTCTTGCGTGCGAGCTGAATTGCGCGTTCAAACTGACGGCGGATTTCCGCTTCATTCTGCACATCATCTAAAAAGACATTGCGCTTAATGACTTTCACCCGGGTGCCCTGAGCCGCTTTGACTGACTGGGTGTTACCAATGGTCATGCTGTCGAGGAAAAACAGGTTGTGGGCATTCATTGCCTGCATGACATTTTCCATCCCGGTCAGGCTGGAGGTCATAGCACTACCCATATGGTTATTGATGCCAATCGCGTAAGGGATATTGCTGATCGCCTGATCGACAATACGTTTCACTTCTGCGGCGCTCATGGAGGGGGTCAGCGTGTCTTTTTCCAGCGGTTGCTTACTAAGTGGCGCCATCGGCAGATGGATCAGAATTTCACGCCCCTGCTGGTGAGCCTTGTTCATCATCATCTGTGAATCGGGTGCGTTGGGGAAAATCGCGACGGATACCGCTTTTGGCATCTGAAGTACCTGGTTTTCCTCATGCTGGCGATAACCAAAGTCATCGATCAGGATGGATAATTTCGCTGCCTGAACCTGACAAGCAAAAAACGCAGTACCACAAAGGGCAGCTAAAACGGACTTGTTATATCGCAATGCTATCTTCCCAACCACGGCTGTGGATTAACGGCCTGGCCCTGACGACGAATTTCAAAATACAGCGATGGCTGGCCTTGTCCGCCGCTGTTCCCAACTTTAGCAATGGCCTGGCCCGTTCTGACCTGGTCGCCTACGCTGACCAGTGCATCCTGGTTGTAACCGTACAGGCTCATATCGCCTTTGCCATGATCGATAACCACAACCAAACCGTATCCCTGTAACCAGTCCGCCAGAATGACGCGTCCGTCAGCAATCGCCCGGACATCACTGCCTTCTCTTGCTGAGATCACAATCCCTTTCCAGCGTAGTTCACCCTGCAGCTGTTCGCCGAAGCGATGTATCAACGAACCATTAACAGGCCACATATTTTGACCTGATGGTCTGCCCAGACCGCCGGTACGGGCCATCAGAGATTGCTCGCTTTGGGTCGGTTTGTAGGTGGAACCGGATTTCTTCGCCTGCTGTTCTTTCGCTCTGACTGCCGCAGCTTCACGCGCTTCTTTTTCTGCGCGTGCTTTGGCAGCACGTTCGGCAGCGGCAATTTTGTTTTGCAGGCTGGATTCGTTAGCGCGCAGTTCGGTCAGGCTCTGCTCATCTTTTTGCAATGAAGACTCCAGTGCCGTGAGCGTTTGCTTACGGGCGGCACGAGCCTGTTCGAGTTTCTGCTGCTGGGTTTGTTGTTCACTCAGCAGGCTTTTTTGCTGGGTTTGTTTCGATTGCAAAGAAACACGCTGTTCAGCCAGCGTGGCTCGGGTCTGTTTCAGATCCTCAATGGTTTTCTGTCGCGCTTCATTCAGATAACCAAAATAAGCCAGGATCCTCTCGCTGCGTGCGCTCTCTTCGCTGCTCAGCAGTAATTGCAGGCCTTTATGCTGCCCGATCCGGAATGCGGCATCGAGCTGCTTTGCCAGAATAGCTTCCTGCGTCTTTTGCTGTTTTTGCAATTTATCAATGGACGCATTCAGCCCGGAAATGTCTTTTCCCAACGTGGCGAGGGTTGACTGAGTGCTGCGTAACTGACTGCTGGCTGAGGCGATGGTTTTTTCCTGCGCCTGCAATTGCTGCAATAACGTGCCGCGTTGCTGTTTCTGCTGTTTTACGCTTTTCTCTTTTTCCGCGATGTTTTGCTGAATGGTTTTGAGCTGATCTTTATTGTCGTCAGCATGCACACTCACAGAAAGAGACAGCAGGGAAACGCAAAGTAGTAAGGCTGGAGATGGGAAGGCAGATACGGCCTTGTCCTGAGCGGAAAGGCGGGTTCTCATCAGGCTGAAATGATTGAATTTGCTCAAACTTTTTTCCGCTTGTCGACCGTGGATGATAGACAATATGGCTGTCCCTTTTCGTATCGTAACACTAATCAACCCGCTGATGCACAAACAAAAAAGGCGTACCAACGGGTGTCAGTACGCCTTTTTTGACGGTTTTTAACAGAAATTAACGCGCGATAAACAGCGGCTTGCCGCTCATTTCCGGCGGAATTTCCATGCCCATCAGTGAAAGCATGGTTGGCGCGATATCAGATAATTTACCGCCTTCAACCGCTTGTGCATTTCCGCCGATATAAATCAGCGGAACCGGCAGGCTGGTGTGTGCAGTGTGTGCCTGACCGGTCGCCGGGTCACGCATTTGTTCTGCATTACCGTGGTCGGCGGTAATCAGCAACTGACCACCCACGGCTTTCACTGCGTCCACAACCTGAGCAACACATTTATCGAGTGCTTCAACGGCACTCACTGCTGCGTCGTAAACGCCGGTATGACCGACCATGTCGCCATTCGGATAGTTACAAATGATGGTGTCGTACTTACCACTGCTGATTGCGCCGAGCAGCTTTTCCGTCAGTTCAGCAGAGCTCATTTCCGGTTGCAGGTCATAAGTCGCCACGTTTGGTGATTTCACCAGAATACGGTCTTCGCCTTCAAACGAATCTTCCATGCCCCCGTTAAAGAAGAAGGTGACATGGGCATACTTCTCGGTTTCAGAGATACGCAACTGCGTTTTGCCGTGCGCCATCAGCCATTCACCCAGCGTGTTTTTCAGTGATGCCGGTGGATAGGCGCAGGCTGCGTTGATGTCTGCAGCATATTCGGTCAGCATGATGAAATCGCCGAAGTTGATGACTTTTTCGCGGGCAAAACCATCGAAGTCCGGACTGATAAAGGCGCGGGTGATTTCGCGGGCCCGGTCTGCGCGGAAGTTCATGAAGATCAGTGCATCGCCGTCATTGATGGCTGCGGATTCTTCGCCTGCTGCCTGCAATACGGTTGGCTTCACGAATTCATCATTTTCATCACGGGCATAAGCGGCCTGCAGGCCAGCCAGTGCATTATCGGCAGTAAATGCGCCTTTTGCCTGTGACATCAAATCATAGGCCAGTTGCACACGATCCCAGCGGTTATCGCGATCCATGGCGTAATAACGGCCCACGATTGACGCAATACGACCCGTACCGATTTGTGCGAATTTCTCTGAGAAGCGTTTCAGCGCCGCTTCAGCGCTGCGTGGTGGTGTATCGCGACCATCCAGGAAGGCATGCAGATAAATGGCTTTCGCGCCACGGCGTTGCGCCAGTTCGACCATCGCCATGATGTGGTCTTCGTGGCTGTGAACGCCGCCCGCAGACAACAGTCCCATAATGTGAACCGCTTTGCCTGCGGCGATTGCGCGATCAACAGCGCCAGTCAGTACGCTATTATTAAAGAAGTCGCCTTCTTTAATTTCTTTGTCCAGACGGGTGAGATCCTGATACACGATGCGGCCGGCACCTAAATTGACATGGCCGACTTCGGAGTTTCCCATCTGGCCATCAGGCAGACCGACGTCCAGCCCGGATGCGGCGATAAGGGTATGCGGGTGAGTGGCCCACAGATTATCCATGACGGGGGTTTTGGCATTCAGAATTGCGTTATCTTGTTGTTCTTCACGATGCCCGTAGCCATCCAGAATCACCAGAACCATCGGTTTTTTGTTGCTCGACATGTCAATTGACCTCAGTTTAAAAGATGAAATGCTCAATAGGCTCGCCAGTTGCAACGGCATGAACAGGCGCGGCTAAATGCACTCAGGCGGGCTGATTTTACCCCAGCGCCGTGTGTGAATAGCCCGAGGAGATCAAAGATGAGGCGGGGTGAGGGTTAACTTTCGGCATAAAGCCGTGTTAATTTTCCAGGATGTGCCGCAGATTGTGGCATTCACCCGCGCTTACTGGCTGTATTTGCTCCGACGCGCAGGTATACTCTGAAGCCTTGAATTTTCCCCCAACTGACGGGAGTTGCTACACCCCATGCAAGATATTATGCCATTCATCAGTGCGCATCCGGTTCTCAGCCTGGCGTGGGTTGCGTTACTGATTGCAGTAATTGTGACCACCTTTAAAACACGTTTTTCTAAAGTGAAAGAGATCACCCGTGGCGAAGCAACCCGCCTGATTAACAAAGAAGATGCCATCGTTGTCGATGTTCGCGCGCGTGAAGAATTCCGCAAAGGCCACATCGCTGAATCACAGAATGTGTTGTCTGCTGACATCAAGAACAACAACCTGGGTGAGCTGACCAAACATAAAGCACAGCCTGTTATCGTGGTTTGTGCCACAGGACAAACTTCCCGCACTGCGGCTGAAGGCCTTATTGCTGCTGGTTTTGAGCGCGTGTTTACACTCAAAGAAGGTATCAGCGGCTGGAGCAGTGAAAACCTGCCTTTAGTGCGCGGTAAATAAGACATTAAGCCAACTGCTACGGCACTCAATTTTACGACTCTGAGGTGGAACCCATGGCAAAAATTGAAATCTACACCAAGGCAACCTGCCCTTATTGCCATCGTGCGAAAGCTCTGCTTAATAGCAAAGGAGCTTCATTCGATGAAATCGCTATCGACGGCGATGCAGATAAACGTGAAAAAATGATCGCCCGCAGCGGTCGTTCAACCGTTCCTCAGATCTTTATCGACGGGCAGCATGTCGGCGGTTGTGATGATTTACATGCACTTGATGCACGCGGTGGCCTTGACCCAATGCTGGGTTAATAAAGGCGGCGGCTGTTTTTCATTAAGTGTTTAAAAGGACTATTAACCCGAGGGTACTACTCACATGTCAGAACAAAATAACACCGAGATGGCTTTCCAGATCCAACGTATCTACACCAAAGACATCTCTTTTGAAGCGCCAAATGCGCCTCAGGTTTTCCAGCAAGACTGGCAGCCAGAAGTTAAACTGGATCTTGATACCGCTTCCAGCCAGCTGGCTGAAGGCGTATATGAAGTCGTCTTGCGTGTGACGGTAACTTCTTCACTGGGCGACGAAACTGCGTTCCTGTGCGAAGTTCAGCAGGGTGGTATCTTCACTATCTCCGGTATTGATGGCAACCAGATGGCGCACTGCCTGGGTGCATATTGCCCGAACATTCTGTTCCCGTATGCCCGTGAGTGCATCACCAGCCTGGTTTCCCGCGGTACCTTCCCGCAACTGAACCTTGCACCTGTTAACTTTGACGCTCTGTTCATGAACTATCTGCAACAGCAAGCTGAAGGCGAAGGTGCTGAACCGCATCAGGATGCCTGATGAAAACCGTCAATGCGTCAATGACAGTGATCGGTGCCGGCTCGTACGGCACCGCTTTAGCGATTACTCTTGCCAGAAATGGCCATCCCGTTGTGCTGTGGGGACATAATCCCGACCACATCAACGCATTACAACGTGCCCGTTGTAATCAGGAATTCCTTCCTGATGTTCCGTTCCCCGATAATCTGTTGCTCGAAACCAATCTGTCTGTCGCGTTAGCGGCCAGCCGTAATGTGCTGGTTGTGGTACCCAGCCATGTATTTGGTGACGTTTTGCGTCAGCTGAAACCCCATTTGCGCCCTGATGCGCGCGTGGTATGGGCGACGAAAGGGCTGGAAGCAGAAACCGGCCGTCTGTTGCAGGATGTCGCGCGTGAAGAACTCGGTGATGCCATTCCGTTAGCGGTGGTTTCCGGGCCGACATTCGCCAAAGAACTGGCGGCAGGCATGCCAACAGCAATCTCACTGGCCGCCACTGATGCCAGTTTTGCCGAAGATCTGCAGCAATTGCTGCACTGTGGCAAAAGCTTCCGTGTTTACAGCAATCCCGATTTTATCGGGGTTCAGTTGGGCGGTGCGATTAAAAACGTTATCGCGATTGGTGCCGGAATGTCCGATGGTATCGGCTTTGGGGCTAATGCAAGAACCGCACTGATTACCCGTGGTCTGGCTGAAATGACCCGCCTGGGTTCCGCTTTAGGCGCTGATCCGGCCACATTTATGGGCATGGCAGGCTTGGGTGATTTGGTGTTAACCTGCACAGATAACCAGTCCCGTAACCGTCGCTTTGGCATTATGCTGGGGCAAGGCAAGGATGTTCAGACTGCTCAGGACACCATCGGTCAGGTTGTTGAAGGCTATCGCAATACGAAAGAAGTACGGGCTCTGGCGCAGCGTAATAACGTTGAAATGCCAATCACTGAACAGATTTACCAGGTCTTGTACTGCGGTAAAGATGCGCGTGAAGCGGCGATCAGTTTGCTTGCCCGTGCGAGCAAGGATGAAAAACACAGCCACTGAAAGGCATCTGCAGAATAGCCACCTTGTTGGTATTCCCGACAGGGCGGCTTTTTATTACCCGAACTTGCAAAGTCGTAAGGAAAAGTGATGTCGCTAGAAGAATTAGAACTGGTCTGGAATAACATTAAATCAGAGGCGAGAGCGCTGGCTGAGTGTGAACCGATGCTGGCCAGTTTTTTCCATGCGACGTTGCTAAAACATGAAACGCTGGGCGGCGCGTTGAGCTACATTCTGGCCAACAAGTTGGGCAATCCGATTATGCCTGCGATGGCGATCCGTGAAGTTGTCGAAGAAGCCTATCGCAACGACGAACAAATGATCCTCTCTGCTGCCCGTGACATTCTGGCTGTGCATCAGCGTGATGCGGCAGTCGACAAATATTCCACCCCGTTACTCTATCTGAAAGGATTCCACGCGCTGCAGGCATACCGTATCGGTAACTGGCTGTGGAAGCAGGATCGTAAAGCGCTGGCGATTTATTTCCAAAATCAGATTTCAGTGTCATTCGGCGTAGATATTCACCCGGCGGCGCGTATTGGCTGCGGCATCATGTTTGACCACGCCACCGGGATTGTCATCGGTGAAACGGCCGTGGTTGAGAATGACGTATCGATTCTGCAATCTGTGACGCTTGGTGGTACAGGAAAAACCTGCGGTGACCGCCACCCTAAAATCCGTGAAGGCGTCATGATTGGTGCCGGTGCGAAAATCCTCGGCAATATTGAAGTGGGTGCTGGTGCGAAAATCGGTGCGGGCTCAGTCGTGTTGCAATCAGTTCCTCCGCACACCACGGCTGCAGGCGTTCCGGCGCGAATTGTCGGGCGTCCGGAAAGCGAGCGTCCTTCCATGGATATGGATCAGCATTTCAACGGTATTGCGCAGGGTTTTGAATTCGGCGACGGTATCTGACGGTTTTTCAGATGGCATGAATCTGCATGCCATCTTCTTCACTTCCATTCCGCTATTCTTTCAGCAATGCGCCCGGATATCCCAGTTGACGCCAGGCTTCATAAACCACCACAGAAACAGCATTCGACAAGTTCATGCTGCGACTTTCTGCGCGCATAGGAATGCGAATTTTCTGCTGTGCGGGCAGATTATCCAGAATAGACGCCGGTAAGCCGCGAGTTTCAGGGCCAAACAGCAGGAAATCATTATCCTGATAGCTCACGGCGCTGTGTGCTGGCGTGCCTTTGGTTGTCAGGGCAAAAAGACGTTGTGGATTTTCGCTACTTAGGAAAGCGTCATAATTGGCGTGATGCTTTATATGGGCGAATTCATGGTAATCGAGCCCGGCACGGCGCAGACGTTTATCGTCCCAGCCAAAGCCCAAAGGTTCGATGAGGTGAAGCTGACATCCGGTGTTGGCACACAGGCGGATAATGTTGCCGGTGTTGGGCGGGATTTCTGGTTCAAATAAAACAATGTTAAGCATGCGTCCCCCTGATAGAGGGACGCAGAATAGCAGAATCTTAACGCTGGTGCAGCGGCAGCCAGATAATCAAACGAAGGCCGCCCAGCGGGCTGTCTTCGGCTTTTACCTTACCTCTGTGCTGCTGAACCGCGGTATCCACGATCGCCAGCCCAAGGCCGGTGCCGCCGGATTCCCGATCACGTGCTTCATCAGTGCGGTAGAACGGACGGAAAATCTGTTCACGATCTTCTTCACTCACACCAGGGCCATCGTCATCAACGGTGATGGTGATCCCTTCACTGTCGTGGGCGAAGTTCAGGACAATGTGATGATGCGAATAACGCAGGGCGTTACGGACGATGTTTTCCAGCGCACTGTCGAGAGCCGCAGCATTACCGATCAGTTTCCACGGGCCAGGTGGCGACGTGACCTCAAGGGTTTTACCCATCTGTTCGGCTTCAAACTGTGCATCGTCAATCACACCCGCCCACAATTCGCTGGCCTTCAGGGTTTCGCGCGATAATTCATTTTTATGCTGGCTGCGTGATAACACCAGCAGGTCATTGATCATGCCATCAAGGCGCTGAGCCTCATTTTCGATACGTTGCAGCTCTTTACCCTCACCATGACGACGTCTCATCAACGCGGTGGCCAGTTGCAGGCGCGTCAGTGGGGTACGTAGCTCGTGTGAGATATCCGAAATCAGCCGTTGCTGTGCTGTTACCATTCGTTCGAGTGCGCTGACCATCTGGTTGAAACTGGCACCTGTCGCAAGGAATTCCTGCGGTCCGGCTTCGAGTTCCGGATGCTGCTTGAGATTGCCGCGTGCAACGTCGTCTGCGGCGTTTTTCAGCTTACGTGCAGGTTTTGCCAGGCTCCACGCCAGCCAGAGCAACAGCGGGGCGCTGATCAGCATGGTGACGATTAGCAGCAATAGCGGACGGTCGAACATCAGGTTGATAAAATCAGACTGAGAACTGCTGGCGGGGCGCATCAGGTAAAGCTGGTAGTTGTCTTCGCCATCACGAACGGAGAAAGGCCCCACCATTTCGACGCGACCATATTTTTTCTTCTTTGGACGATCTGAGTTATCCGACTGGCCGATAAAGTTACGTACGATCTGCATTTCATTGCGCTGAGCGCCAATAACGCGCCCTTCGCTGGTCACCAGCAACAAGCGTTGACCCGGCGGTGCCCATTTGTCGATGGCACGGAACAACCGGCGCCACCACATCAGGTCATTGGCAGGATCGGTCGCCAGTTCAGCTTCAACGTGTTGTTCAATCATCAGGCCTTGCCGCTGCTCGTTATCAAGCAACGGCGTAATCTGGCGTGAATCGAGTTTCGGCACCATTAATACCAGCATCAGCACTAAGGCTAATGTGAACCAGAAAATGGCAAAAATACGTGCCGTAAGACTGTTTATCATGAAGCAGAAACCATCAGATAACCGCGTCCACGCAGGGTTTTAAACCATGGATGTCCGTCCTGACGATCGGGTAATTTACGGCGTAAATTCGAGATGTGCATATCAATAGCACGGTCAAACGGCGTCAGACGTTTACCCAGCACTTCCTGACTCAGATGTTCGCGGGAAACGACCTGTCCGAGATGTTTTGCCAGTAAGTACAACAGGGTGAATTCAGTGCCGGTTAAATCCAGCGCTTCACCGTTAAAGCTGGCTTCCTGACGGCCGGGGTTCAGTTGTAAGCCATCGACTTCAAGCGTCGGTGAACCGTTGTTCTCATTGGTTTGCTGCTGTTCGCTCCAGTTAGAACGCCGCAACATGGCCCGGATACGTGCCACAAGCTCACGGTCGTTAAACGGTTTTGGCAGATAGTCATCGGCACCCAGTTCGAGGCCGAGGACACGGTCTAATTCACTGCCACGCGCAGTTAACATAATCACTGGCGTCTGATGGCGCTGGCGTAATTCTTTAAGGGTTTCAATGCCGTTTTTCTTCGGCATCATCACGTCAAGTAACAGAAGATCGATGGTATTATCGATTTTCTCTAATGCCTGCTCACCGTCGTAAGCCACTACAACATTAAAGCCTTCCATTTCGAGCAATTCTTTCAAAAGTGAAGTCAGTTCACGGTCGTCATCAACTAACAAAATTTTATTCATTGTATTTACCTCTAGACGCAAAATACGTCATCAATTGCCGCTATTCCATGACTTTACGTACTTTTACAAGCACTGACGCTTGTTTGCAGCAGCAGGTTTAGACTGCTTTTCAATGATTCGCGATGAAGCGATAAAGACTTTAGGAGTATGTGATGTTTAAGGCAGCTTCATTCGGTTTGGCCACGCTTCTGACGCTGAGTTCAGGTGTCGTTTTAGCAGATGGTGCGAAACCAGTGTCGGCGATGCCAGCAGAACATGATAGCACGATGTTGGATAAGCCTCAGGAACGCAACACCATGTTTGATGGTGTAAATCTTACTGAGCAACAGCGCCAGCAAATGCGTGACCTGATGCACCAGGCTCGTAAAGATCTACCCCATGTAAATGTAGAACAGATAGAAACGATGCACAGGCTGGTTACCGCCGAAAAGTTTGATCAGGCCGCCGTGCGAGCACAAGCTGAATTAATGGCTCAGGAGCAGGTGGATCGTCAGGTCGAAATGGCCCGCATCCGCAACCAGATGTTTAATCTGCTGACCCCTGAGCAAAAAGATGTATTGAACCAGAAACATGAGCAGCGCATGAAACAGATGCAATTGCAGTTATCTGGATTACAGCCCTCTTCTGCCCAGAAGACGAGTAGTACCAGCACGACCGAGTAAGATCCCTGTTTTTCCTTGCCATAGACACCATCCCTGTCTTCCCCCATCGAAAGGTGGGGTTTTTTTTGTCCTCAATTTGGGTTGGATTTGCAGAACAGGAAATTAACAAGGTGGAAATGTGACCGTAACGAACTGGAAATATCTTGTAAAAGCCGTATGAATCAGTAAATTGCGATGTACCGAGCGGTGTATGCGTATTCTTGCTGACTTGAATCAATTCAGCACCGGTGTTTTGTTATACTATAGGCTCAAACGCTAATAAGCCCTTTTGGCTGCATAAAAAAATTCGCCCAACAGGCTGGCTCAAGATTCTTAAGAAATTGCATCTACAAGTTCAGAGGTAGTCATGATCAAAAAAATTGGTGTACTGACAAGTGGTGGCGATGCCCCAGGCATGAATGCTGCGATCCGTGGCGTTGTCCGCGCCGCTTTATCTGCAGATTTGGAAGTCTACGGTATTGAAGATGGCTACCTCGGCATGTATGAAAACCGCATGCGCAAACTGGATCGCTACAGCGTCTCCGATATGATCAACCGTGGCGGTACTTTCCTGGGTTCAGCACGTTTCCCGGAATTCCGTGATCCAGAAATGCGTAAAGTTGCGCTGCAGAATATGAAAGACCGTGGTATCGATGGCCTTGTGGTTATCGGCGGTGACGGTTCATATGCCGGTGCAGACCTGCTGACCAAAGAAGGTGGCATCCGTTGCATCGGCCTGCCAGGCACAATCGATAACGACGTTGCGGGCACTGACTACACTATCGGTTTCTTCACGGCGCTGGGTACAGTGGTTGAAGCCATTGACCGTTTACGTGATACCTCCTCTTCACACCAGCGTATCTCTATTGTTGAGGTGATGGGCCGTTATTGCGGTGATTTGACCTTAGCAGCAGCGATTGCCGGGGGTTGCGAATTTATCGCTATCCCTGAAGTTGAATTCAAACGTGATGATCTGGTTGCTGAAATCAAAGCCGGTATCGCGAAAGGCAAAAAACATGCCATCGTTGCCATCACCGAGAAGTTAGATGACATTGAAGAACTGGCTAAATACATCGAGAAAGAAACCTGTCGTGAAACGCGTGGCACGGTATTAGGTCATATTCAGCGTGGCGGCGCACCTGTCGCTTATGACCGTATTCTGGCTTCCCGCATGGGTGCGTATGCTGTTGACCTGTTGCTGGAAGAAGATCGTGACTATTCTCAGGGCGGTTTCTGCGTGGGTGTTGAAAACGAGAAAATGGTTCACGAACTCATCTCAATTTGTATCGCGCCAGAGAACAAGAAAAGCAAATTTAAAGAAGACTGGTACGACACGGCGAAAAAACTTTTCTGATTCAGCTTATTGCGTGTTTAAAAGAACCTCCTTTGCGGGAGGTTTTTTTTCGCCACTCTTTTTGTTTATTCCATAAAGTAATAGAAAAAAACCTTTTATTCTTTATGTGTTTCGTTTTTATCTGGCACGCTCTCTTTAACGAACAAATAAATGAAATCCATAGAAACTATTTCGGGAGAGTACGATGCGTAAATGGGCTGCAGGTTTGGGATTGCTGTTGGTGGCAACCGGAGCAATTGCCAAAGATATTCAGATTCTGAACGTGTCATACGATCCAACCCGCGAATTCTATGAACAATATAACAAGGCATTCAGTAAATACTGGCAGGGCAAAACCGGTGATACCGTCACCGTACGCCAGTCGCATGGTGGCTCAGGCAAACAGGCTACGTCAGTAATTAATGGCATTGAAGCGGATGTGGTAACACTGGCGCTGGCTTATGACGTTGATGCTATTGCAGAACGCGGCCGTATCGATAAAAACTGGATCACCCGCCTGCCGGACAACTCTGCGCCTTACACGTCCACCATTGTGTTCCTGGTGCGCAAAGGCAACCCGAAACAAATTCATGACTGGAATGATTTGATCAAACCGGGTGTATCGGTGATTACGCCGAACCCTAAAACGTCTGGCGGCGCACGCTGGAACTATCTGGCAGCCTGGGGTTACGCGTTGCATCACAACAACAATGACAAAGCGAAGGCTCAGGATTTCGTGAAAGCATTGTATAAAAACGTCGAAGTGCTGGACTCCGGTGCACGTGGCGCGACCAATACTTTCGTTGAACGTGGTATCGGTGATGTGCTGATTGCCTGGGAAAACGAGGCATTGCTGGCAACAAAAGAAGTCGGCAAAGATAAGTTCGAAATCGTCACGCCAAGCGAATCGATCCTGGCGGAGCCAACGGTTTCTGTGGTTGATAAAGTCGTGGATAAGCGTGATACCCGTACAGTGGCGGATGCTTACCTGAAATACCTGTACTCGCCGGAAGGCCAGACTATCGCGGCAGAAAATTATTACCGTCCGCGTGATCCGGAAGTTGAGAAGAAATTCGCGGCTGAATTCCCGAAACTGAAACTGTTCACCATTGATCAGGTTGCAGGTACCTGGGCTCAGGCGCAGAAAGACCATTTTGCGACAGACGGAATTTTCGACCAAATCTCCAGGCGTTAATCGCCATGTTACAGACAATAAAAAACCCCGGCATGCCGGGGTTTTTTATGCGCAGAAGAAACAGGCTTACGCTTGTTTAGCTTCAGCAGCGGCTTTCACGATCACAGCGAAAGCGTCTGCTTTCAGTGATGCGCCGCCAACCAGTGCGCCATCGATGTCTGGCTGGGTGAACAGTTCAGCAGCATTTGCAGCGTTAACAGAACCGCCGTACTGGATGATAACTTGTTCAGCAACCGCAGCATCTTGTTTCGCGATGTGGTCACGGATGAATTTGTGAACAGCCTGAGCCTGAGCCGGGGTGGCAGATTTGCCGGTACCGATCGCCCAAACAGGTTCGTAAGCGATGACTGCGCCTTCGAATGCTTTCGCACCCAGAGTGCTCAGAACCGCGTCCAGTTGTTTAGCGCAAACGGCTTCAGTTTTGCCTGCTTCGTTTTCTGCTTCGGTTTCACCGATGCACAGAACAGGAGTCAGACCCGCTTCTTTCAGCACGCCGAATTTTTTCGCGATGAACTCATCACTTTCTTTGTGGTAAGTGCGGCGTTCTGAGTGACCGATGATGATGTATTGCGCACCGATGTCTTTCAGCATGTCGGCAGAGATTTCACCGGTGAATGCGCCAGACAGGTTAGCATCAACGTTCTGAGCACCCAGCGTAATACGGCTGCCAGCCAGAGCGTGTTTAGCCTGTGACAGGTAAACTTCTGGTGGAGCAATTGCAACGCCACAACCTACAACTGTGCTCAGTTCAGTACGCAGAGCAGCAATCAGTTCGTTAACCATGTGGGTGCTGCCGTTAAGCTTCCAGTTACCCATCACTAATGGATGTCGCATGTTTTTTCCTCCAAAAGGGGACGCGAGTGTCGATTAAAATTTCTGCCAAATAAGCAGATTACCTGTGCAACAGTATAGAGATCATTGGTCATAAAGGCTTTGCTTTTTGTCATTAAAAACCGTCATCTCACGGCTCAGCAAGCGCCAGCTTGACCGGCTCAACGGCGAATGTCAGTCCTTTTTCGCCATTGTCTGAAATGACAAAACGCACCGCGCCTACCTCCTGCTTATAAAACTGCTGACCTTTTCCTTTTTCGATCAGAGAAGCGACTCTTGCCACGCTTTGCTCGGTGGATAATGTGGCGTCGAACTGACGCATCAGGTTAGCCATATAGCTTATCGCCAGCGTGCGTGCGGCCTTTTCTTCAGCCCCCTGAATCGGCAGATAGGTGATTTGCAGCGTTTTGATTTTACCGGTGCCTTTTTCCAGTGCGGTCGAGGCATACAGGTTTTCATTAATCTTGCTGGCAGCGCGGGTCAGGGAACTGTTTGGAGATTTATCACTGATCGACCGGAACTCGCCAATCTGCTGGGTCGGATTGGCTTCATTGTATTTGGCGCGAAAATTGATCAGCGTCGTTTCAAAGGTGGGTGCGCCAGCAAGCAGGTAAGGGGCTTTTGGCATCTCCTCTGCGCCAGAGTGATCGACCGGCGGATCGGCGAGTGCACTATTCTGGCAAGCGAGCATAAGCAGCGCGGGCAGCGCCAGTCGTAATAAGGATTGAGCAACAGTCATAGGGCGTTTCTTATTTTGTTTCAACAGTCCGATTAAAGCGGGGAACGGGGGGTAATGTCAAAAGGAGTGCGTAAAGATTCTCGTCATCGCTGCCCGTGAGTTACACTCCGCCTGTTTTAATATTTTACTCCCCTTGTACTTTACGGAACGGACTGCCAATGACGTTACAGCATGCACTGTTTTCTTTTAACGGCCGCCTGGGCCGCCGCGATTTCTGGCTCTGGATGGTTAGCTGGTTGATTCTGATGGTGGTTGATTTCTTTTTTGCCGCACAGGAATGGATTACCTATCAGTCCGCCGGATTCGCGCTGGTGGTTTTACTGTGGCCGACTGCCGCAGTGTTGGTGAAAAGATTGCATGACCGCAATAAATCGGCCTGGTGGGCGCTGCTGTTTGTGCTGGCGTGGATGCTGGTGGCGGGTAACTGGGCAGCGGCGATGCCGCAGACGTGGAGCTGGGTTCTGGGCCGGCTCGCGCCATCAGTGATTTTCATCATGTTGCTGATCGACTGCGGCGGTTTTACCGGCACACCGGGCGCAAATCGCTTTGGCCCGGAACCGGACGACGTTAAATTCCGCTAGTTTCGCGGTAACAGACTTACCAGTAATGCTCGCTGGTCATATGGCCAGGCTTACGTTTGAGATGTTTGCGCATACCCCGCGTGTCTTTCAGTACTTGCTGGGTATCGCGAACCATCTGCGGATTGCCGCACAACATCACGTGGCTGTCCTCTGCCAGCATCTTAAGGCCGACAGCCGCTTCCAGTGCACCACTTTCAATCAGCGCAGGCACGCGACCGGTCAGCGAACCGGAAATCTCCTCGCGACTGACCACGGTCTGGATATGGAGTTTGCCCTCATAACGGCGTTGCAGTTGCTGCATTAATGGCAGATAGCTGAGATCCGCTGCAAAGCGTGCCGCGTGAACCAGAACAATATTCTTGAACCGCTCCAGTCCGATGCCTTCCTGCAAAATAGACAGATACGGCCCGATAGCGGTACCGGTTGCCAGCATCCACAGGGTCGCGCATTCAGGCACTTCTTCAACCACGAAAAATCCGGCGGCTTCTTTGGTGATGTTGATTTCGTCACCGGGCTGCATCACGTGAAGCCGCGGGCTGAGTTTTCCTTCCGGCACATTCACCAGATAAAACTCCAGTTCGCCGCTGGAGGGTGGGTTTACATAGGAATACGCGCGCTGCACCCGCTCGCCGTCAATATCCAGCGAAAGTTTGGCGAACTGGCCAGCGGTAAAAGGATCGATGGGCGCATTGACCGTGATGCTGAACAAATTGTCTGTCCAGTGCTCAACTTTTTTGACTTTTCCTGTCACCCAATCAGCCATAAAAAACTCCCGTGGTTTCTGATTTCTTCATGTAGTGAGAAATATGAATTGCAAAATTATGTCCTGATTTTATTTCAAATTTTCCGAATCCCGTATCGGTTAAATGTTATCAGCCTGTTCATCACCCGTTAGCCAATATCGATTTTCGTACACCCTGCGTTACACATGTGGTTCCCGCTGCTGCCAGTACAGGTTGAGAAGAGTTTCCTACAACACTCGCTTATTCATATTAATTTGTTAACTTATGCGCCGCTGTAGTCCTGGCTGAATTTACTGGTTATTTGTTCTGCACTTTTCCAATCTTATTTGATAATGAACTGAAAAATGAAAAATCTGGAAAATATCCACCTGCTTATCATGCTCATTTTGCTGGTGGCTGTCGGGCAAATGGCACAAACCATTTATGTGCCGAATATCGCGGACATGGCCACCAGTCTGGCCGTGAAACCGGGCGCGGTACAGCGGGTGATGGCAGCCTATCTGCTGACATACGGCGGCTCGCAACTGGTTTACGGCCCGCTTTCCGATAATATTGGCCGTAAACCGGTGATCCTCACCGGCCTGATGATTTTCCTGATTGGTGCGGCGGGCGCGATGATGTCAACGAGCCTGAATATGCTGATCGCCTTTGCAGCCATTCAGGGGTTGGGCACCGGTGTGGCGGGCGTAATGGCGAGAACCATGCCGCGTGATCTCTACAGTGGCGGCGCGTTGCGCCATGCCAACAGCCTGCTGAACATGGGCATTCTGATCAGCCCGCTGCTGGCGCCGGTGATTGGTGGCGCACTGTCAGCGTGGTTAGGCTGGCGGGCCAGTTTTGGTTTCCTGCTGATTCTGTGCGCCGGTGTGGCGTTTTCGATGTACCGCTGGTTGCCGGAAACTCGTCCGGAATTCACTGCCGACCATCCGCCGCGCAACATGCTGGGTAGCCTGCGTTTATTACTGGCCGACGCCAATTTCAGCCGCTATCTGGTGATGCTGGTCGGTGCACTGGCCGGTGTGGCGGTGTTTGAAGCCAGTTGCGGTGTGCTGATGGGCGGTGTCCTCGGGCTGAGCGGTGTGATGGTCAGCGTACTGTTTATCCTGCCGATCCCTGCTGCCTTCTTTGGTGCCTGGTATGCCGGGCGGGCGGAGAAAAGTTTCCAGCAACTGATGTGGCATTCGGTCATCAGTTGTCTGCTGGCCGGTCTGGCGATGTGGATCCCTGGCTGGCTGGGTATCATGAATATCTGGACGCTGGTGGTGCCGGCTTCGCTGTTTTTCTTTGGCGCTGGCATGTTGTTCCCGCTGGCGACCACCGGTGCAATGGAGCCTTTCCCGTATCTGGCGGGCGCGGCCGGTGCGCTGGTTGGCGGATTGCAGAATATGGGGTCAGGACTGGTGGCATGGATGTCGGCGATGTTGCCGCAAACTGGTCAGTTCAGCCTCGGGTTACTGATGTTTGCGATGGCATTGCTGATTTTACTGTGCTGGTGGCCGATGTCGAACCGTAGCCAGCATGAAGGACATACTGCCTGATGGTGCAAAAGCAGGGCGCTGATGGCCCTGCTTTTTGATGACCGGAAGGAAGTTGATCAGATAATAAATTCGTGCAGCGCAGCGTCTTTTCGGTCGAGGTAATGGGTCGAGCGGATACGGCGAATGGTGCGGGATTTTCCGCGGATCAGCAGCGTCTCGGTGGTCGCCATGTTTCCCTGACGGCTGATGCCTTCCAGCAGGTCGCCTTTGGTAATACCGGTCGCGGAGAAAATCACGTTATCGTTACGCGCCATATCATCCAGCAGCAGCACTTTACCGGCCTCGATCCCCATCGCTTTACAGCGCGCCAGCTCCTCTTCGCCGATACGACGGTTTTCCGGTGTATCGCCTTTCACATCATGACGCGCCAGCAAACGGCCCTGCATATCGCCATCCAGCGCACGGATCACCGCAGCGGAAATCACGCCTTCCGGCGCACCGCCGATGCCATACAGCACATCCACTTCACTTTCCGGCATGCAGGTCAGGATTGTCGCCGCCACATCGCCGTCCGGGAATGCGAACACACGCACGCCTGACGCCAGCATTTCGCGGATGGCGTCGTCGTGACGGGGTTTTGCCAGAACAGCGACGGTCAGTTCGGTCAGCGGTTTATCCAGCGCTTTAGCAATATTGGCCAGATTCTCTGCCAGCGTCAGTTCGAGATTAATCGCGCCTTTGGCACCCGGCCCGACGGCGATCTTTTCCATGTACATGTCGGGTGCATTGAGGAACGAACCTTTGTCGCCAACTGCCAGCACAGCCAGCGCATTGGACTGGCCCATGGCGGTCATGCGTGTACCTTCAATAGGATCGACCGCGATATCCACCGCGTCGCCGTTGCCGGTACCGACTTTTTCACCGATATACAGCATCGGCGCTTCATCAATCTCCCCTTCGCCAATCACGATAGTGCCGTCGATATCGACTTTATTGAGCATGATGCGCATGGACTGAACGGCAGCGTTATCGGCAAGGTTTTTATCGCCACGACCCAGCCATTTGTAACCGGCGAGCGCGGCAGCTTCGGTCACGCGGGAGAACTCGATTGCTAATTCACGTTTCATTGGAAAGCCTGTAGAAAGAAAAAAAGAGGTCGGTGAGGCGAGGCTCATCTGTGGCGCAGATTTTAGCACAACGGGAAAGGTGCATAAAAAAACTCCCCGGATGGGGAGTTTCAGAAAGGGGTGTTGGTGATAATATCTGGCGATTACTCGTCGTGATCTTCCCACGAACGAACGCGTGCCACCGCTTTTTGCCAGCCTTTATAGCGGACATTACGTTCCGTCGTTTCAATGCTTGGGCGGAATTCACGTTCGATGGTCGCTTTGCTGCGCACTTCTTCCAGGTCGTTCCAGAAGCCGACGGCCAGACCTGCCAGGAAAGCAGAACCCAGCGCGGTGACTTCCAGCACTTCAGGGCGCTCAACGCGGGTGCCAAGAATGTCTGACTGGAATTGCATCAGGAAGTTGTTGGCCACCGCACCGCCGTCCACACGCAGTGCCTGCAGACGAGCGCCCGAGTCTGCCTGCATGGCATCCAGTACGTCGCGGGTCTGGTAAGCGATAGATTCCAGCGTCGCGCGGATGATGTGGTTGCTGTTCGCACCACGGCTCAGACCGAAGATTGCGCCGCGGGCATACGGATCCCAGTAAGGGGCGCCGAGGCCGGTAAAGGCAGGCACTACGTAAACGCCGTTCGTGTCTTTCACTTTCATGGCGAAATATTCGGAGTCAGTTGCGTCGCTGATCAGCTTCAGTTCATCACGCAGCCACTGAATGGACGCACCGCCGACAAACACAGCCCCTTCCAGCGCGTAGTTGACTTCGCCGCGCGGGCCGCAGGCGATGGTAGTCAGCAGGCCATTTTTAGAGGCGACCGCTTCAGTACCGGTATTCATCAGCAGGAAGCAGCCAGTGCCGTAGGTGTTTTTCGCCATACCCGGTTGTACACACAGCTGACCATAGAGCGCCGCCTGCTGGTCACCTGCGATGCCAGCGATAGGAATACGCGTACCGCCTTTACCACCAATGTTGGTCTGGCCGTAAATCTCAGAAGAAGAGCGAACTTCCGGCAGCATTTCACGTGGAATATCCAGCACTTCCAGCATGCGCTCATCCCATTGCAGATCATGGATGTTGAACAGCATGGTACGCGAAGCGTTGGTGTAATCCGTCACGTGAACACGTCCCTGCGTCATTTTCCAGACCAACCAGGTGTCGACGGTGCCGAACAGCAGTTCGCCGCGTTTAGCGCGTTCGCGAGAACCTTCAACGTTGTCGAGGATCCACTTCAGTTTGGTGCCGGAGAAGTAAGGGTCGATAACCAGGCCGGTGTTATGGCGAATGTATTCTTCCAGACCGTCTTTTTTCAGTTTTTCGCAGATGTCAGCAGTTCGGCGACATTGCCAGACAATCGCGTTATAGATTGGCTTGCCAGTTTCTTTTTCCCACACGATGGTGGTTTCGCGCTGGTTGGTGATACCGATACCGGCAATCTGATCGGAGTTAATGTCGGCTTTCGCCAGCACTTCCACCAGCACCGAGCTTTGCGATGACCAGATTTCCATCGGGTCGTGCTCAACCCAGCCTGACTTAGGGTAGATCTGGGTGAATTCGCGTTGTGACACGCTGACGATATTGGCATCGTGATCCAGCACTACCGCGCGTGAACTGGTTGTACCCTGGTCGAGTGCAACAATGTATTTTTTTTCGTGAGTCGTATCTGCTGACATAATATTCATCCTGCGAATGAGTAAGCTGTGGAACAGTTTAGCCGATCAGGCCTTACGCTGTTTGGATGGCTGAGGTGCTTTTTCTTCTGCCGGCTCATTAATCTGATTTGGCAAATGGCGGCCGATCAGCGCTTTATACGCGATGGCACCCAGAGAAGCACCGAGCAGCGGGCCAAAAATCGGCACCAGGAAATAAGGAATATCGCGCGCGCCGGTGAAGGCAACCTTGCCCCAGCCAGCGAAGTAGGCGAAGACTTTCGGACCAAAGTCACGTGCCGGGTTCAGGGCGAATCCGGTCAGTGGCCCCATGGAGGCACCGATAACCGCGATCAGGATACCGATCAGCAATGGCGCCAGCGGACCACGTGGAATGCCGTTGCCGTCATCGGTCAGGCCGAGGATCAGCGCCATCAGAATGGCCGTAATCACCGTTTCTACCAGAAACGCCTGCAATACGCTGATGTGCGGGTTTGGATAGGTAGAGAAAATACCGGCCAGATCCAGACTTTCGACGCTGCCGCGCACCATGTTGTGGCTTTGCTCAAAATCGAAGAACAGGTTGTAGTAAAGGCCGTAGACCAGTGCGGCGGCGCAGAAAGCTCCCGCGACCTGCGCAATGATGTAAGGCAGAACTTTGCGTCCTTCAAAGTTTGCAAACAAACAAAGTGCGACGGTCACCGCCGGATTCAGGTGTGCGCCGGAGATGGCGGCAGTCAGGTAGATGGCCATTGCCACACCCAGACCCCAGATAATACTGATTTCCCACTGGCCAAAGGTTGCCCCGGCAAGTTTCATTGCTGCGACACAGCCCGCACCAAAGAAAATGATAAGCCCGGTACCCAGAAACTCAGCGATGCACTGACCTTTTAATGTGGAACTCATGGTTTGGCTCATAGTTTGATCCTGCTAAGGATGATGTTAATGGTTAGTTATAATTTTTCTGTTATGTCGTTTGTCAACGTAATCGGATTTTGGCGTTCATCATTAAATGAGAACGTAATGTGAATTTATCGTTAACGAGCATAAACGAGAAATAGCGAAATCAAATTTTGTGTGTCGCGTCATAAAAATGAGCGATTTCGCGTATTGCTGGAACTTGATGCAGCGCAAAAAGTCCATGATTTAACATTTTCAGCCGCCATTTGTGACAAACGAACATCAACATGCCTTCCCGCGCAGCGGCTAAGGTTATTCGGCATTAAACAGTATTTCTGGTGTGTGACGCTGCTTTTTAAGCATTTCCTGATACCCGGCGCTGTTAAATTGCAACAGACTGCGTGGATAAAGGGGTTGCGGGTAGACAGAACAAAGCTGGCTACATACAATCACCCGTTAAGACACACGCTGGTTTTGCGCAATTCTCTGATGAATTCGTTATAAAAATCGACGGAGTGCAGGAATTTTTGAGCCGTGTCCGGACGATGCGGCAGAACATAAGATGTGCGCCTTGCGAACATAAGGGGACCGAAAAATGTCATTTGAAGTATTTGAGAAATTAGAAGCTAAAGTTCAGCAAGCGATTGATACCATTACTCTGTTGCAGATGGAAATCGAAGAACTGAAAGAGCAGAACAACACCCTGTCTCAGGAAGTTCAGCAAGCCAGCGGCAACCATGAGTCTCTGGTGCGTGAAAATGCGCAGCTGAAAGAAGAACAACACGTATGGCAGGATCGTCTGCGTGCATTGTTGGGAAAAATGGAAGAAGTTTAATTACTTCATATTCCAAATAAAAAAGGACGCCAAGGCGTCCTTTTTTGTTGTGCTCAGAAGGAAATCACTCAATATCGAGCGGGTCTTCGGACAGCACGATACCGGTATTATCGGCATAAAGATGGTCGCCGGAGAAGAAGGTGACGCCGCCGAAATTGACACGAATGTCGCTTTCGCCAATCCCTTCACTGCCTGCGCCAGCCGGGATAGCCGCCATCGCCTGGATACCCAGATCCAGCTCTTCGAGATCATCAACCTGACGGACTGCACCGTAAATCACGATGCCTTCCCATTCGTTTTGCAATGCAAGGCGTGCCAGTCCGGCATCCAGCAGTGCGCGACGAACAGAACCGCCACCATCTATCACTAATACACGGCCACGGCCATTTTCTTCCAGCAGGTCATAAAGCAAGCCATTATCTTCGAAGCATTTCACGGTGGTGATTTGCCCGCCAAATGAAGTACGGCCGCCAAAGTTGGAGAACAAGGGTTCAACGACATTCACTTCTTCATGGTAGATGTCGCAAAGTTCGGAAGTATCGTATTTCATAGGATTTCATCTGGTTGCTGCATGAGTGTTCAGTATATCCCTTTCCGGCGGATGTTGGCAAAATCATCAATTGTTAAATGTGAAAAGTGACCTGATAAACGCACATCAGGCCAACTTTACTCAATTGAGCAACAGACCCACTGCAAACAAGACGTTAGTCAGCAACGCGGTTTTTACCATATGTTCCAGCAACGGGCGGACTTCAGTGGATGTTGTCGATTTCATCACCCGCATCAGATGTTTTGCCAGCATTGGGAGCGCCAGGATAAACAGCCAGCCGGTCCAGTGAGGCAGGTGCAGGGCGGAGAAAATCACCAGACACAGCACGGCGGCGGTCAGAATGATGGCGTGATAGCGTCGTGCGTTAACCGGCCCGAGGCGAACCGCCAGGGTATTCTTGCCGTTGGCGCTGTCGGTTTCGATATCGCGCAAATTATTGATATTGAGTACCGCAGTGGACAGCAAACCTGTCGCCGTCGCCGGAAGCATTACGATCCAGTCGAAATAGCCTGCCTGTAAATAAAACGTCCCTGCGACACTGATCCAGCCGAAGAAGATCAGCACGGAAATATCGCCAAGTCCCATGTAGCCATAAGGTCGTGTGCCGACGGTATAGGTAATGGCGGCGCCAATCGACAGCAAGCCGAGGATCAGAAACCCGACCACGTCACTGGGCTTATGACAGGCCACGGCAATAAGCGCAGTACCGCAGATAAGGGTCAGCGCGATGGTCAGGATAATCGCGCGCTTCATCTGCCCGGCGGTAATCAGGCCCTTTTGCATGCCGCGTAAGGGCCCGACGCGTTCCGGCGTGTCACTGCCTTTCTCGGCATCGCCATAGTCATTCGCCAGATTTGACAAAATTTGCAAACAGCCCGCAGTCAGCAGCGCCAGTAGTGCAATGAGCGGATGGAAAACGCCTTGCAGGCTGGCAATGGCAGAACCCATAACGATAGAAGCAAACGCCAGTGGCAAGGTTTTCGGGCGCAGGCTTTCGAGCCAGGCGCGGGCGGGGGTTGTCGGAGTGAAAGGCGTGATTGTGCTCATAGGTGATTTCTCAGGTGAAGAATCAGTCCGAAATCTAAAAAAATCAGGGAGGCAAACGCCTCCCTGAAGATCACTTTCGGAACGTATGAGCAAATTATAAGATAAAACGGCTCAGATCTTCATCAGCTACCAGCTGGTCAAGGTGGCTTCTAACATAATCTGCATCAATGTTTATGGAGATACCGTTGCTTTCGCTGGCATCGTAAGAGATATCTTCCATCAGACGCTCCAGAACGGTATGCAGACGACGCGCACCTATGTTCTCGGTGGTTTCGTTCACCTGCCATGCGGCTTCCGCAATACGGCGGATACCGTCAGCGGTGAAATCAATGGTTACGCCTTCGGTCGCCATCAATGCTTTGTACTGATGAGTCAGCGAAGCACTTGGCTCGGTCAGTATGCGTTCGAAGTCTTCAGTCGACAGCGCCTGCAGTTCCACACGAATAGGCAGACGACCCTGCAACTCAGGGATCAGGTCTGACGGGCTGGCCGTCTGGAATGCGCCGGAAGCGATAAACAGAATGTGATCGGTTTTCACCATGCCGTGCTTGGTAGACACCGTACAGCCTTCCACCAGAGGCAGCAGGTCACGCTGAACACCTTCGCGGGAGACGTCCGGGCCTGAACTCTGGCCGCCACGTTTACAGATTTTGTCGATCTCATCGATAAACACGATGCCGTGTTGCTCAACGGCCTCGATTGCCTGTTCTTTCAGATCTTCCGGGTTCACCAGTTTCGCGGCTTCTTCTTCGATCAGCAGCTTCAGCGCTTCTTTGATTTTCAGTTTGCGCGGTTTCTGTTTCTGAGCACCCATGCTCTGGAACATCGACTGCAACTGATTGGTCATTTCTTCCATACCCGGAGGGGACATGATTTCCACGCCCATCGGGCCGGATGCCAGGCTGATTTCAATCTCTTTGTCGTCGAGCTGGCCTTCACGCAGTTTTTTGCGGAAGTTCTGGCGTGCAGCAGAAGGTTCCTGCGCTTCGTCAGGTTGTCCCCAGTTGTTTTTCGCTGGCGGGATCAGCACATCCAGAATACGTTCTTCGGCCAGTTCTTCAGCACGATAACGGTTTTTCTCAATAGATTGCAGGCGCACCATTTTTACGGCGGAATCGGTCAGGTCGCGGATAATGGAATCCACTTCTTTACCGACGTAACCGACTTCCGTGAATTTAGTCGCTTCTACTTTGATGAACGGCGCGTTAGCCAGCTTCGCCAGACGGCGGGCAATTTCGGTTTTACCGACACCGGTCGGACCGATCATCAGAATATTTTTCGGGGTGACTTCGTGGCGCAGCGCTTCATCAAGCTGCATCCGGCGCCAGCGGTTACGCAAAGCAATAGCCACGGCGCGTTTCGCTTTATCCTGGCCAATGATGTAACTGTCTAACTCGCTGACGATCTCGCGCGGGGTCATCTCAGACATAATTTTCGATCCTTACGCTTTAGAAGACAATTCTTCGATAGTGTGGAATTGGTTGGTGTAGATGCAGATGTCACCGGCGATGCTCAGCGATTTTTCGACGATGTCGCGCGCTTCAAGCTCGGAGTTTTCCAGCAACGCGCGTGCAGCAGCCTGGGCATACGGGCCACCGGAACCAATGGCAATCAGATCGTTTTCAGGCTGGATAACGTCACCGTTACCGCTGATGATAAGCGAGGCGTTTTCATCGGCCACGGCCAGAAGGGCTTCCAGACGGCGTAACATGCGGTCGGTACGCCAGTCTTTTGCCAGTTCAACGGCGGCTTTCACCAGATGACCCTGGTGCATTTCCAGTTTGCGTTCGAACAGCTCAAACAGCGTGAAGGCATCAGCCGTGCCGCCAGCAAAGCCCGCGATCACTTTGTCGTTATACAGGCGACGTACTTTTTTGACGTTGCCCTTCATGACGGTATTTCCCAATGTGGCCTGGCCATCACCACCGATAACGACCTTGCCGTTGCGGCGTACACTTACAATTGTTGTCACGAGCGGTTCCTCGTTGCAGACGGAAAAGATCCCCGCAGGTTTGCGGGACACTGAACGTGTCTCACAAACTTACGGGGCATATTGAAAGTATAGATTGGGGAAGGATTACGGGTTTTCAACCCCCGGTTGCGACGGGAATGCAACCGGAGATGCCAGCGCCTTTGAGGCGCGATAGTGTGCTGTCAGCACCAGAACGGCTGTTGTACGGGCCGATGACGACGCGACTCCAGCCACCGCCGGTGGTGATCCGGCCTTCAAAACCTTCGAATGCCAGCTTGGCGCGCTGGGATTCCGCCTGCTCAGATCCTTTGAACGAACCGCACTGAACCACAAAGCGCTGGGTTTTTTCCTGTGCTTTCGGTTTTTCCGGCTCAGCCTGGGTAATGGTGGCTGGCTGTTGCGGTTTCGGTGCTTCTTTCACCGGCTCTTTCACTTGCGGCTTCGGTTTTGGCTGAACGGGTTGCGTTTGCACCTGGGCCTGAGGCGCACGTACCGGCTGCGTTTGCGGCGTATACGTTGGCTGTGGCTGAACCTGACGCGGCTGAGTTACCGGCTGCTGCTGCGCGTACGTCGGCTGCTGTTGCTGAACCTGACGTTGAGTATGCGCCGGTGCCTGCGTGGCCTGATTCGGGTCGTTATACGGCACTTCAGACAACTGTGTTGGTGTCTGGCGCATATCGGCCTGCATCTGTTCGAGAAGCTGGCGCTGTTCAGGCGTCAGTTGTGTTTTGGATTCGACCTGTCCGCCCGCCGTCGGTTCTGTCGGCGTGGTGACGCCCATCTGGCGGTTTTCCAGTTCTTTAATGTAGCGCCAGCGTTCTTCTGGCTTAGGTGGCAATCCATTACCCGGACGGACAGCGTGCGTCGGCAACACTGTCGCTTCTTCATGTTTATTGTGCGCAATAAAATAGAGGCCACCGACAAACACCACCAGTACCGCAACGGCTAACACCACCATGGTTTTGGAGATCGTTGTGGAACTGCGTTTTTTACTCCGGCTGGTACTTTTCCGCCGCGCTCCTGAGCGCCCACGGCTTACATAGTCTCTTTGTGCCACTATCGTTTCGCTGTGTCGTGATGAATGAAGAAGTGCGTCATGTTACTCAACCCTGAACATTTACTGAAATTAAAACTGTTGAACAGCATAAAATCGGACTCACGCTTTTGGGGCAGCAGTGCTTTCCCGCACCACCAGCTCGCTATCAAGCAGCAGCGAACCGTTTTGTACCGGATTTCCCTGTAACTGCTCAAGTAATAATAACATGGCCTGACGGCCAAGCTGGAATCTCGGCTGCGCAACGGTCGTCAGCGGAGGATCGGTATACTGGCTGGCCTTGATGTCATCGAAGCCGACAACCGACAAATCCTGCGGAATGCGCAGACCCATTTTTTTCGCCTGGAACATGGCACCAATCGCCATCACATCGTTGTGGCAGAAAATCGCCGTCGGCGGCACGGGCAGGGCCATCAACTCGGTGACGGCTTGCGCCCCCGATTCATAGCTGAAATCACCATGAATGGTCAGCTTGCTCTCGACGCTCAGTCCGTTGCGGCGCAGCGCCTGCACATAACCTTGTGAACGGTACTGGCACAATGGCATATGCTTTGGCCCGGCGATGCAGGCAATACGGTGATGCCCCAGCTTGAGAAGATAATGCACAGCTTCGAACGCGGCCGTCAGGTTATCAATGTGGACTGTCGGCAGTTCAAGTTCCGGCGCAAATTCATTCGCCATCACCATCGGTGGCAAATTGCGTTGTTCTTCTTTGCTGGCATCGAAAGGTAAATCAGAGCCGAGCAGCAGCATACCGTCAATTTGCTTGGTAATGATCAGATTGATAAAGGTTTTCTCTTGCTGATTTTGCTGAGCACAATCACCGATCAACACCAGATAACCGCTTTCGGCGGCCGTGCGCTCGATCCCCTGGATCAGATCGGCGAAAAACGGATCGCAGATGTCGGGGACGATCACCAAAATAGTGCGTGATTCATTACGCTTCAGGTTGCGGGCCAGGGCATGAGGAGAATAACCGACGGCCATGACGGCCTGATCAACTTTCTGGCGAGTCGCGGCGGAGACTTTCTCCGGATTCATTAATGCACGGGATACGGTTGCTGTTGAAACGCCTGCCTGTTCAGCCACATCTTTCATTGTTGCGGCGGGTAATTCTTTCTTGTGCTCCAACGTCTCTCTCCTTGCAACAGCATCAAACTGAGACAACAACATCAACATTCCTCACCTGGCTACGCATGATGTGTAGCTCATCACATTCTAAACAGAATGTGAGTAGGATTTGTTACCTAATTTGCATTAAAAGTGTGACCCAGATGCTTTTTTCGATGCATCACGCAAAAAACCTGACTATTCACGCAAATTCGCTTTTGGAATCAGCTGTCAATCGGATCGACATCCAGTGTCCATTTCACTTTTTTGGCTTGCGGCAGACTTGAAATCAGCGGCTGAGAGCTTTTGATCAGATGCTGCAAAACGCGCCGTGAAGGATGCTGCAATAAAAGCTGCCAGCGGAAACGTCCGCTGCGTTTGGCTTGTAAGGCAGGAACCGGCCCCAGGATCCACAGCGAATCATCTTTCAGCGGACTGGATTCGAGCAGATTACGTAACTGCTGAAGGAACAGCGCAGATTGCTGATTATCGTGGTCTTCCGAGCGGATCATAATGTGGCTGGTATAAGGAGGAAGGAAGACGCTTTTGCGCTCCGCCAGGGTCTGTCTGGCGAACTCGTCGTAGCCCTGCTGCAACAGCACCTGTAACAGCGGATGTTCGGGATGGTGAGTTTGCAATACGACTTCACCCTGTTTGCCTGCACGTCCGGCACGGCCTGAAACCTGCGTATAAAGCTGGGCAAAGCGCTCGGCAGAACGGAAATCTGCCGAGAACAGCGCGCCGTCGACATCCAGCAATGACACCAGCGTAACATCAGGGAAGTGGTGCCCTTTTGCCAGCATTTGGGTGCCGATAAGAATACGTGCGCCGCCACGATGGACTTCATTCAGGTGTTGTTCCAGCGAACCTTTCCGGCTGGTGGTATCGCGGTCAATGCGCGTGATTGGCGTATCCGGGAACAACGGCGCCAGTTCGTTTTCCAGCTGTTCTGTACCGACGCCGACCGAGACCAGTTGTGTTGAGCCGCAATGCGGACACTGATGCGGCACGGCGCGCTGACTGTCACAATGGTGGCAGCGTAACTGACGCTGATTCTGGTGCAGAGTGTAATAGTGATCACAGCGCTGACATTCGGCTATCCAGCCACACTCATGGCAAAGCAGGGCAGGCGCATAGCCGCGGCGGTTGAGGAACAGCATGACCTGATTATCGGCTTTCAGATGCTCCTGCATTTTCTGGATCAGCGGTTGAGACAGCCCGACTTTCAGCTGCAACCCTTTTAAATCCAGCAAATTCTGACGGGCGAGTTTGGCATTTCCGGCACGTTTGGTCAGTTTGAGCTGACGATATTTCCCCAGTTCAACATTGTGCAGCGTTTCCAGCGCCGGGGTTGCCGAGCCCATAATAATCGGGATATTTTCAGCGTGAGCGCGGTACACCGCCAGATCACGGGCGTGATAGCGCCAGCCTTCCTGCTGCTTATAAGAACTGTCGTGTTCTTCATCAATGATAATGACGCCGAGGCGCGCAAACGGTGTAAACAGCGATGAACGGGTGCCAATGACGATGCCCGCTTCGCCATTGCGCGCCCGCAGCCAGACGGCGAGGCGTTCGCTGTCGTTCAGGCCGGAGTGCAGCACATCCACCGGCGCACTGAAACGTTCGCGAAAACGTGCGATGGTTTGCGGCGTCAGGCCGATTTCCGGCACCATCACCAGCGCCTGCCGACCCTGCGCCAGAATGTTTTCCAGCACGCTCAGATACACTTCGGTTTTACCTGAGCCGGTTACACCGGCCAGCAACCAGGCGGAAAATTGCTGATCTTCACTGCGGATCGCGCCGACGGCGGTGGCCTGCTCGGTATTGAGTCGTAAACGTTCGCCGATCACCGAGAAATCCTGGCGCCAGTCGTGCGTGGCGGGCGCAATACTGCGTAAATCCGTCAGCCCTTTGGCTCGTAATGCCTGCAGGGCCGTATCGGTAAGATCAAGATCGGCAACCTGATGACGATACAACGGTTTTTGCATCAGTGCTGCCATCGCCTGCTGTTGTTTTGGCGCACGTTTGAGACTGTCGAGCGGCGTCGCGCGCCCCTCCTCGGTGGCGAACCATTGCCACAGCGGTGTAAGCTCAGCGGCTTTCCCCTGACGTAACAATACCGGCAGCGCATGGAACAGCACTTCGCCGATCGGGTAATGGTAATAGTCGGCGGCCCAAAACAAGATGCGCCACAGATCAGGGGTAAACAGACTGGAGCTGTCGAGGACTTCCCGCACCGGTTTCAGTTTCTCCAGGCCAAATTCGCTGAAGTCGCTGACCTGAGTGACGATGCCAATGGCGTCGCGTTTTCCGAAAGGCACACTGACCCGGCAACCCTTTGAAACCTGCATATCAGGCGGCAACAGATAGTCGAAAGTACGGGCGAGCGGGACGGGTAAAGCAACGTGGGCAACAGGCATTGGGGGTCCAGACTATAAAAAAATGACGAGATAGTGTACACTGTGTCCTTCGAAATGCATGAACATGATTGCGCGGTTGTCAGAGATTCTGTATGATTCGCCGCCTTTGGTGCATTTCGTACTCAAAGCCTATCATCCACTACGCGTGGTGTCTGACAGAACAGGGTTGGATAGCGACGCGGCCTTAAGAAGAGGTTTTCCATGAAACAAGGTATTCACCCTAAATATGTAGAAGTTACTGCAACTTGCTCATGCGGTAACGTTATCAAAACTCACTCAACTGTGGGTCACGATCTGAACCTGGACGTTTGTGGCGAATGCCACCCGTTCTACACTGGTAAGCAACGTGAAGTGGCTACCGGTGGCCGCGTTGACCGCTTCAACAAGCGTTTCAGCGTTCCAGGCAGCAAATAAGCTTCGCTTGAGAGCAAAAAAAGGCGCCTTTGGCGCCTTTTTTGTTACCTGTCGTTTGACGTCCCGCCAGATAAAATGCCCGTTCCCGCACTCTCTTTCTTCGCGCAGATACTGAAAAAACGCGCGACGGGAGCCGCACGGTCTTTCAGCACATCTTTGCGATGTTGCGATCAGTATTCCCAGGTATCAGGATCCACACCCAGTTCACGCATCAGGATCTTCGCCGCTTCCGGTATTTCGTCACTGCGTTCTTTACGCAGGTCTTCGTCATTCGGCAAAGGCTGACCGGTGAAGGCGTGCAGAAAAGCCTCACACAATAATTCACTGTTGGTCGCGTGACGCAGGTTGTTTACCTGGCGACGGGTGCGTTCATCGGTGAGAATTTTGAGGACTTTCAGCGGAATGGATACCGTGATTTTCTTAACTTGTTCGCTTTTCTTACCGTGTTCAGCGTAAGGGCTGACATATTCGCCGTTCCACTCAGCCATGGGACACCTTAAATTTATCAAAAAATAAAATTCTGAAAACCGCGTGATTATGCCCGATTTTCACTGTTCTCACTAAGTAAATGTCGGAATTTAACAGGGACATTTCACGTTTTTCCCTGCGGCACTGTTCATTTTGTTACCTTGAGCTTACGTCTCCCGGCACGACAGATCTGCCTGACATCTTCATTAACGCCATAATTTTAGCGGGTATTGCGCTGTTGCTCAATCTATACGCAAAGAAGTTTAGATGTCTAGATGTATTGACGTCTATAAATCCGGACGTTACTCTTTATATCCTCATCCTTCGCAATTCGTCAGGAAGAAACGATTATGACGCACAAGCAAGCCACCATTGCCGTGGGCAGTGGCCTGAACAATGATCAGCAATATGGTTGTGTAGTTCCGCCAATCTACCTTTCCAGTACCTATAACTTTGAAGATTTCAATCAGCCAAGAGCCCATGACTATTCACGTCGCGGCAATCCGTCACGGGATGTTGTCCAGCGTGCGCTGGCTGATCTGGAAGGCGGCGCCGGTGCGGTTCTGACCAGCAGCGGTATGTCAGCCATTCATCTGGTGTGTACGGTCTTTCTGAAACCTGGCGATTTACTGGTTGCGCCGCACGACTGCTACGGCGGCAGTTACCGGTTGTTCGACAGCCTGAGCAAACGTGGCGCGTATCGCGTGCTGTTTGTGGATCAGGGTGATCCACAGGCGCTGGCCGATGCGCTGAAAGAAAAGCCGAAGCTGGTGCTGATTGAAACGCCGAGCAATCCTTTGCTGCGTGTGGTGGATATTCAGGCGATTTGCGACGCGTCCCGCGCCGCCGGTGCCCTGACAGTGGTGGACAACACCTTCCTGAGTCCGGCGTTGCAAAATCCATTGCAGCTTGGTGCGGATTTAGTCGTCCATTCATGTACTAAATATCTGAACGGGCATTCTGATGTGGTCGCCGGTACGGTAATATCTAAGACCGCAGAACATGCGACAGAACTCGCCTGGTGGGCGAACAACATTGGCGTTACCGCTGCGGCCTTTGACAGCTATCTGTTATTGCGCGGTTTGCGCACGTTAACGGTTCGCGTGAAACAGCAACAGGAAAATGCACTGGCAATTGTTGCTTATTTACAAAAACAATTGCAGGTCAAAAAGCTGTATCATCCGTCGCTGCCGGAAAACCAGGGACATGAAATTGCCTGCCGCCAGCAACGTGGCTTTGGTGCCATGATCAGTTTTGAATTTAACGGGGATGAAGCTCAGTTGCGCCATTTCCTGAAAGAATTGAAGTTATTTACCCTCGCAGAATCACTGGGAGGCGTCGAAAGCCTGATTTCTCATACCGCGACCATGACACATGCTGGCATGGCGCCGGAAGCGCGCAAAGCCGCCGGGATTTCTGACAGCTTGCTCCGTATTTCTGTAGGTCTTGAAGACAGCGAAGATTTGATTGCTGATCTGGAAAATGCATTCCAGTCAGTGGCAACGAGGTAAGTATGAATGCAATAGCGGTTGCAGCGCCGGCGGGAAGTCGTCAGTTGCACAAATTTGGTGGTAGCAGTCTGGCCGACGTGAAGTGTTATCTGCGTGTCGCTGGCATTATGGCCGAGTATGCGAAGCCGGGCGACATGATGGTGGTGTCGGCGGCTGGCAGCACAACCAACCAGCTGATCAGCTGGCTGAAGCTCAGCCAGACAGACAGAATTTCTGCGCATCAGGTTCAGCAGGCTTTGCGCCGTTATCAGAGTGATTTGATAACTGGTCTGTTGCCGCCGGAAATGGCCGAACCGCTTATTGCTTCTTTTATTCATGATCTCGAACGTCTGGCTGTTTTGCTTGACGGCAAAATGACCGATGCAATTTATGCTGAAGTCGTCGGGCACGGCGAAGTCTGGTCTGCACGCCTGATGTCTGCAGTGCTGTGTAAGCTGGAATTACCGGCCGCCTGGCTGGATGCCCGTGAATTCCTGCGGGCTGAACGCGCTGCGCAACCTCAGGTTGATGAAGGCCGTTCGTATCCGCTGCTGCAACAACTTCTCGCGCAGCATCCTCAGCAATATCTGGTGGTGACCGGCTTTATCGCCCGCAGTGACGCGGGTGAAACCGTACTGCTTGGCCGTAACGGCAGTGACTATTCCGCCACCCAGATTGGCGCACTGGCTAATGCCAGCCGTGTGACCATCTGGAGTGATGTGGCCGGTGTCTACAGCGCCGACCCGCGCAAAGTGAAAGATGCCTGCCTGCTGCCGTTATTGCGTCTCGATGAAGCCAGTGAACTTGCGCGTCTGGCGGCACCGGTTCTGCACACCCGTACCCTTCAGCCGGTTTCCGGCAGCGATATTGATTTGCAACTGCGTTGCAGTTACCAGCCGGAGCAGGGCTCAACGCGTATTGAACGCGTGCTGGCTTCCGGTACCGGCGCGAAAATTGTCACCAGCCATGATGATATTTGTCTGATCGAAATGGTCATTCCTTCCGGCCACGATTTTGGTCTGGCACAAAAAGATGTTGAGCTGCTGCTTAAACGTGCGCAGATCAAACCGCTGTGTACCGGCATTCATCCTGACCGTAATCTGCTGCAACTTTGCTACACCTCTGAAGTGGCGGGTAGCGCGTTGCAGGTTCTCGAAGAGGCAGCCCTTCCGGCGCGTCTGACCCTGCGTGAAGGGCTGGCGCTGGTGGCGCTGGTCGGGGCGGGCGTGTGCAAGAATCCGCTGCACAGCCACCGTTTTTATCAGGAAATGAAAGATCAGCCAGTGGAGTTTATCTGGCAGGCCGAAGACGGTATCAGTCTGGTGGCTGTACTGCGTATCGGCCCGACCGCGCACCTGATTCAGGGGCTGCACAAAACGTTGTTCCGTGCTGAAAAGCAAATCGGTCTGATGCTGTTTGGTAAAGGCAATATCGGTTCACGCTGGCTGGAACTGTTCGCCCGTGAACAAAAGAATATTTCTGCCCGCAGCGGTTTTGAGTTTGTGCTGGCCGGTGTGGTCGACAGCAAGCGCAGTCTGCTCAATTATGAAGGGCTGGACGCCAGCCGTGCGCTGGCCTTCTTTGATGATGAATCGCAGGCGCATGACGAAGAATCGCTGTTCCTGTGGATGCGCGCGCATCCTTATGACGATTTAGTGGTTCTGGATGTCACCGCCAGCGCTGAACTGGCCGATCAGTATCTGGATTTCGCCAGCTACGGTTTCCATGTCATCAGTGCCAACAAACAGGCAGGCGCGTCGGACACGAATAAATACCGTCAGATCCGCGACGCGTTTTCAAAAACCGGCAGCCACTGGTTGTATAACGCCACTGTCGGCGCTGGTTTGCCGGTTAACCATACGGTGCGTGATTTACGCGAAAGCGGCGACAGCATTCTGGCCATCAGCGGCATTTTCTCGGGAACATTGTCCTGGCTGTTCCTGCAATTTGACGGCACGCTGCCGTTCACCGAACTGGTGGATTTAGCCTGGCAGCAGGGGCTGACTGAGCCGGATCCGCGCGATGATTTATCCGGTCAGGACGTCATGCGCAAGCTGGTGATCCTGGCGCGCGAAGCGGGGTATGACATCGAACCGACGCAGGTTCGCGTGGAATCTCTGGTGCCGGAAAGTTGCGCGAACGGTTCCGTAGATCAGTTTTTTGAAGACGGTGAGGCGCTGAACCAGCAAATGCTGCAACGTCTGGAAGCCGCCCGTGAAATGGGCCTGGTGCTGCGCTACGTGGCCCGTTTCGATGCCAATGGCAAAGCCCGTGTGGGTGTTGAAGCGGTGCGTGACGACCATCCTCTGGCCGCATTACTGCCGTGCGATAACGTGTTCGCTATCGAAAGTCGCTGGTATCGTGATAATCCGCTGGTGATCCGCGGGCCGGGTGCAGGACGTGACGTGACCGCAGGTGCGTTGCAATCTGATCTTAATCGTCTGACGCAACTTCTGTAATTCCTTACGCCTTCCCCTCTCATGAGGGGAAGGCGTAAAAAACCTCTAACTTTCCTCAGCTTCCCCTCAGCCGCATTTTCGCAACGTGAAATTCTTTCAGTTTGCGTGAAGATTAATCATCCCCTGCCATCATTTTAACGTTGACACTTTGTTCTCTTTCCGTCATTTTCTATCTATACGTTTAGACGTCCAAACGTCCATCATGACGAACCATAATCAAAACGCAGTGATCCATGAGGTAGTGTTTATGAGCTTTTTCCACGCAAACCAGCGCGAAGCGCTGAATCAGAATCTGGCTGAATTACAGGGTCAGATTAACGTTTCTTTCGAATTTTTCCCGCCTCGTACCAGCGAGATGGAAGATACGTTGTGGAGCTCTATTGATCGTCTCAGCAGCCTCAAGCCTAAGTTTGTCTCTGTGACTTACGGCGCGAACTCCGGCGAGCGTGATCGTACACACAGCATCATCAAAGGCATTAAAGAACGTACCGGTCTGGAAGCGGCACCTCACCTGACCTGTATCGATGCCAGCCGCGATGAACTGCGTCAGATCGCGCGGGATTACTGGGACAGTGGCATCCGCCACATTGTGGCTCTGCGTGGCGATTTGCCGGCAGGCGGCGGCAAGCCGGAAATGTACGCCACCGATCTGGTGCATCTGCTGAAAGAAGTGGGCGACTTTGATATTTCCGTCGCGGCCTATCCGGAAGTGCATCCTGAGGCTAAAAGCGCGCAGTCAGATCTGATTAACCTGAAACGTAAAATCGATGCTGGTGCGAACCGCGCCATCACGCAGTTCTTCTTCGATGTGGAAAGTTACCTGCGTTTCCGCGACCGCTGCGCCGGTCAGGGGATTGACGTGGAAATCGTGCCAGGCATCCTGCCGGTGTCTAACTTCAAACAGCTGACCCGCTTTGCGACGATGACCAATGTGCGTGTACCGCACTGGATGAACAGCCAGTTTGAAGGGCTGGATGACGACGCCGAAACCCGCAAAATGGTCGGTGCCAATATCGCGATGGACATGGTGAAAATCCTCAGCCGCGAAGGCGTGAAGGACTTCCATTTCTACACCCTGAACCGTGCAGAAATGAGTTACGCGATTTGCCACACGCTGGGTGTGCGTCCAGACATCGCTGTGCCGGTTCGCGCTTAATCTTTTTGCCCGACACTGAATACAAAAAACCCGCGAATTCGCGGGTTTTTCTTGGGCTGATGTCAGCGAAAACTAGCCGGTATTACGCATACCCGCTGCCACACCGGCAATCGTCACCATCAGCGCCTGTTCGACGTTGGCATCCTGCTTGCCGTCTTTTTCCAGCTCGCGGGAACGGTGCAGCAATTCAGCCTGCAAGACGTTCAGCGGGTCAGTGTAGACGTTTCGCAGTGCGATGGATTCTGCAATCCACGGCAAATCTTCCATCAGATGATCGTCGTTAGAAATCGCCAGAATGACTTTGATGTCGCTTGCCAGCTGATCGCGCAACTGCTGACCGAGCGGCCACAATTCTTTGCCGACCAGACGATGATCGTAGTATTCCGCCAGCCACAGGTCAGCTTTCGCAAACACCATTTCCAGCATACCGATTCGCGTGGAGAAGAACGGCCAGTCGCGGCACATGGTTTCCAGCTCGTCGCGTTTTCCGTCATCAACCACAGCCTGCAAACCGGCACCGGCACCCAGCCAGGCTGGCAGCATCAGACGGTTTTGCGTCCAGGCGAAAATCCACGGGATGGCACGAAGGCTTTCGACGCCACCACTGGCTTTACGTTTCGCCGGGCGTGAACCCAGAGGCAGTTTGGCCAGTTCCTGTTCCGGCGTTGCGGCGCGGAAGTAAGGCACGAAGTCTTTATTTTCGCGAACGTAGCCACGGTACATTTTGCAGGACACGTCAGACAGTTGTTCCATGATATCCACCCAGGCTTGTTTCGGCTCAGGCGGTGGCAACAGGTTGGCTTCCAGAATTGCAGAGGTGTACAGCGCCAGACTGCTGATGGTGACTTCCGGCAGACCGAATTTGAAGCGGATCATCTCGCCTTGTTCGGTAACGCGCAGGCCACCTTTCAGGCTGCCCGGAGGCTGAGACAATAACGCTGCCTGTGCCGGTGCGCCGCCACGGCCGATAGAACCGCCACGTCCGTGGAACAGAGTCAGGGCAATTCCGGCTTTCTCGCAGGTTTTGATCAGAGCATCCTGCGCACGATATTGCGCCCACGATGCGGCCATCACGCCCGCGTCTTTTGCGGAGTCGGAATAGCCAATCATCACCATCTGTTTGCCCTGAATGAAACCGCGATACCAGTCGATGCTCAGCAATTGCTTCATGACATCGTCGGCATTGTTCAGGTCGTCGAGCGTTTCGAACAGCGGCGCAACGGGCATCGGGAACGGACAACCGGCTTCTTTGAGCAGCAGGTGTACGGCCAGCACATCAGACGGCGTGCGCGCCATCGAGATGACATACGCTGCAATCGAGCCTTCCGGCGCTTCGGCAATCACCTGACAGGTATCGAGCACTTCTTTGGTGTTGGCGCTCGGTTCCCAGTGACGTGGCACCAGCGGACGTTTTGAGTTCAGTTCGCGGATCAGGAAAGCCTGTTTGTCGGATTCTGACCAGCTTTCGTAATCGCCAAGACCCAGATAACGGGTAATTTCTGCGATAGCGTCGGTGTGGCGGGTGCTTTCCTGACGCACGTCGATACGCACCAGCGGCACGCCGAAGCAGCGCACGCGGCGCAGGGTATCCAGCAACTGGCCGTTGGCAATAATGCCCATGTTGCAGGCCTGCAATGACTGGTAGCAGGCGTAAAGCGGCGCCCACAGCTGGTCATTTTTCACCAGCAAATCGTGAGGACGTGCAACACGCTCGCCTTTCAGACGGGCTTCCAGATACACCTGAGTATTGGTCAGCTGCGAACGGAGCTGTTTCATGATTTCGCGGTAAGGTTCGATGATGTCCGCACCGCCAGCCAGTTCACGCAGTTCCGGTGTGCATTCGGTCATCGACAGTTCTGACACCAGCACCGCGATATCACGCAGGAACAGATCAGTCGCTTTCCAGCGGCTCAGCAACAGCACGTGACGGGTGATATCGGCGGTTACGTTCGGGTTACCGTCGCGGTCGCCACCCATCCAGGAGGTGAAGCGAACCGGCACGGCTTCCACTGGCATTTTGTAATCCAGTGAGGTTTCCAGCTGTTCGTTCAGTTCGCGCAGAAAAGCCGGCACGCCTTCCCACAGGCTGTTTTCGACTACCGCAAAACCCCATTTGGCTTCATCCACCGGAGAAGGGCGGTTTTTGCGGATTTCATCGGTATGCCATGACTGCGCGATTAACTGACGCAGGCGGCGCATGATTTGTTTGCGCTCGTAATCGGCCAGATCATTATGGTCGAGCTGCTTGAGGCAGTTATTCACTTCCACCAGTTTGTGGATCAACGTACGACGGGCGATTTCTGTCGGGTGTGCGGTCAGCACCAGTTCGATAGAAAGCTGGTCAACGGCATCCCGTAACTGCTGCTCAGAGAGGTTTTTGGATTTCAGACGATCGAACAATTGCGCCAGCGCTTCAGGATTGCTGGCCGCTTCGCCGTGCGGCGAAATGCTGTGATATTGTTCAGCCACGTTGGCTAAATTCAGAAACTGGCTAAAAGCACGGGCAACAGGCAACAGCTCATCGTTTGAGAGGTTTTGCAACGTTGACAGTAACTCCTGTCGATCCGCGTCATTTCCGGCACGGGAGGATTTCGACAGCTTACGGATTTTCTCAACACGATCCAGGATATGCTCTCCCAACGTATCTTTGATCGTGTCGCCCAGCAATTTACCTAAAGTACTGACATTACTTCGCATTGCGGAATATTGTTCGTTCATATTACCTCTGACCCGTTCTCTCGTTTAATTTTTATATTCTGTAAATAACTTTCACCCGTCAGGCATTCTTGCCCCGTTCACCCTGCCAACCTGGCCATACTTTTTAAATGCAGCACATGTTTTAACCCAAAAACCCCTGAACACTCACGTGAAAAATGGTCTTTTTGGCGATGTCGCTGAAATTTAATTACAACAGCGGCGATATCAGTTTGGCTAATCCACCTTTTGTACAGTATCAAAGGGCGCCCGTGAGCGCCCTGATTGTTTCTTCATCAATCCTTCATTCAGTATCAGTGATAACAGAAATGATGAACAACCTGAGAAATCAGCTCACGAGTCGGTTTAATGAACGCAGTATCAATATATTCATCTGGCTGATGTGCCTGATCGATAGAACCTGGTCCGAGCACCAGCGTCGGGCACAGTTCCTGAATAAACGGCGCTTCGGTGCAGTAGTTAACGATTTCCGTCTCCACGCCCAGTAATTTCTCGACCACCTGCACCAGCGGGTGATCCGGCGGACATTCATAGCCCGGGATCGGTGGATGCAGTTCTTCAATCACAATACGTCCCGGCCAGCGTTCGCTGACGGGGGCCAGTGCCTCGTTCAACAGACCATCAATGTCGGTCAGCGTCAGACCCGGCAGCGGGCGGATATCCATGTGCATTTCACAACAGGCACAAATACGGTTTGGTGCGTCGCCGCCGTTGATATAACCAAAGTTCATGGTCGGGTACGGGATCACGAAACCACTGTGGTTGTAACGGCTTTTCAGCGTATTGCGCAGCGTCATTAAATGGGTAATCGATTCGTGCATCAGTTCAATAGCGTTCACGCCGCGGGACGGATCACTGGAATGGCCGGACTGACCGGTGATGCGGATTGCATTCGACAGATGCCCCTTATGCGCACGAACCGGCTTGAGCGACGTGGGTTCACCGATGATCGCGCAGTCAGGGCGAATTTTGGCATTTTTAGAGAAATAGCTGGCACCGGCCATGGTGGTTTCTTCATCGGCGGTCGCCAAAATATACAGCGGTTTAGTCAGTTTGGTCAGATCGACATCACGCAATGAATCGAGGATGAACGCGAAGAAACCTTTCATATCGGCAGTCCCTAAACCATAGAGCTTATTTTCATGCTCGGTCAGGGTGAAAGGATCACGTGTCCAGCGGCCGTCATCGAACGGAACGGTATCGGTATGACCCGCCAGCAGCAACCCGCCTGCACCTTCACCGGTACTGGCTAACATGTTGAATTTATGGCGTGTTCCTGGCACGGGTTGCACTTCGACTTTGAAGCCTAAATCACCGAACCAGCCTGCCAGTAGATTGATTAACGTCTCATTGCTCTGGTCCAGCGCAGCGTCTGTGGCGCTGATGGAAGGGGTGGCGATTAACGCCCGGTAGAGCTCAATAAAAGGAGGTAATTTCATCTTCACTGTTGACAGCCTTTAGTTAGGGTAGTATTCATATTCATGCAATAATTGTGAATAAAAATACAATAAGCCAGCGCGTAAGGAAACCGGAAAAAAATTCATCCGGCCCCTACCCAAAAATTGAGAAGGTGAACAAGCCCTATGTTAAATACGCTGATTGTTGGTGCCACAGGTTATGCCGGAGCCGAACTCGCTGCTTACCTGAATCGCCACCCACATATGAACATAACCGGTTTAACGGTTTCAGCGCAAAGTGCAGATGCAGGAAAATTACTTTCTGATTTGCATCCTCAATTAAAAGGCATCGTCGATTTGCCTGTTTCGCCACTGACTGACGTGGCGGAAGCCGCGAAAGGTGTCGATGTGGTATTTCTGGCGACCGCGCATGAAGTCAGCCACGATTTAGCGCCACAGTTTCTGGCGGCGGGCTGCGTGGTGTTTGATCTATCCGGTGCTTTTCGCGTCAGCAAACCTGAGTTTTATACCGAATTCTACGGTTTTGAGCATCAGCATCTCGACCTGCTCGACCAAGCTGTGTACGGCCTGGCCGAATGGCAGGCTGACAAATTAAAAGACGCACAGCTGATCGCCGTTCCGGGCTGTTACCCGACCGCTTCGCAGCTGGCGCTTAAACCCCTTATCGAAAATGGTTTGCTCAATGACAGCCAGTGGCCGGTGATCAACGCCACCAGCGGTGTTAGTGGTGCAGGCCGTAAAGCCACGCTCGGCAACAGCTTCTGCGAAGTCAGCCTTCAGCCATACAAACTTTTCAGCCACCGTCATCATCCGGAAATTGCCGAGCATCTTGGCGTGCCGGTGATTTTCACACCGCATCTGGGCAACTTCCCGCGCGGTATTCTGGCGACCATCACCTGCCGTCTGAACGCGGGTGTCACGGAGCAGGACGTGGCGGAAGCCTTCCATAATGCTTATCACGATAAACCGCTGGTGCGTTTGTACACCAAAGGCGTTCCGGCGCTGAAAGACGTGGTTGGCCTGCCGTTTTGCGATATCGGTTTTGCGGTGAAAGGCGAACATCTGATTGTGGTGGCGACGGAGGATAATGTGCTTAAAGGCGCGTCCGCGCAGGCGGTTCAGTGCATGAATATCCGTTTCGGCTTCCCGGAAACACAATCACTGCTTTAACACTTCGTCAGATTGTCAGCAAACAAAAAACAACCGCCCCTGAGCTTTTATTCAGACGCGCAGGGGTGTTAGATTAAATTAAATGTATTGTTATTAATTAACATTCTCAACCGGTCGGGGCGCGAACAGCTATGAATCCGTTAGTCATAAAATTAGGTGGTGTGTTGCTGGACAATGAAGAAGCGCTCGAGCGCCTGTTCATGGCGGTAGTGGCTTATCGTCAGGAATATCACCGCCCGCTGGTTATTGTTCACGGTGGCGGCTGCCTGGTTGACGAGCTGATGAAAAAGCTGAATCTGCCGGTGGTGAAAAAAGCCGGTCTGCGTGTGACTCCGGCTGATCAGATTGACATTATCACCGGCGCACTTGCTGGCAGCGCTAACAAAACCCTGCTGGCGTGGGCGGTTAAAAATCATATCAACGCTGTTGGCCTGTCTCTGGCAGACGGCGGTACCGTCAGCGTTACACAGCTGGATGAATCACTGGGCTTCGTCGGTAAAGCCGAAGCGGGTAACCCGGCGCTGATTAACACGCTGCACGGCGCAGGCTACCTGCCGATTGTCAGTTCTATCGGCATCACCGCAAACGGCGAGCTGATGAACGTTAACGCTGATCAGGCTGCGACTGCACTGGCGGCCACGCTGGGCGCGGATCTGATCCTGCTGTCTGATGTCAGTGGCATTCTTGACGGCAAAGGTCAGCGTATCCCGGAAATGAGCGCAGAGAAAGCCGAGCAGCTTATCGCGCAGGGTATTATCACCGATGGCATGATCGTCAAAGTTCACGCTGCGCTGGACGCCGCCCGTTCTCTGGGACGTCCGGTTGATATTGCCAGCTGGCGTCATGCCGAACAATTACCGGCACTGTTTAACGGCGTCGCCATCGGCACACGTATTCTGGCGTAACGCACCGGCGGCGCATTCGGTATACCCTTTTCAAGGGCGCAGCATAGTGCGCCCTTTTGCATAAAAAATTCAGGAGCAGGAAAATGGCACTTTGGGGCGGACGTTTTACTCAGGCAGCGGATCAGCGGTTTAAAGAACTCAATGACTCACTGCGTTTCGATTACCGGCTGGCAGAGCAGGACATCGTGGGCTCAGTAGCCTGGTCCAAAGCGCTGGTGACCGTCAACGTATTAACCGCTGACGAGCAAATCCAGCTGGAAGAGGCGCTGACCGTGCTGCTGGAAGAAGTCCGTGCCAATCCCCGCGCTATTTTAGCCAGCGACGCCGAAGATATTCATAGCTGGGTCGAAGGTAAACTGATCGACAAAGTCGGTAATCTTGGCAAGAAACTGCATACCGGCCGCAGCCGTAACGATCAGGTCGCGACCGACATCAAACTGTGGTGTAAAGCGCAGGTGGTTGAACTGGGCGATGCATTGCATCATTTACAGCAGGCGCTGGTCGCCACCGCCGAAGCCAATCAGGACGCGGTGATGCCGGGTTACACCCATCTGCAACGCGCTCAGCCTGTGACCTTTGCGCACTGGTGCATGGCGTATGTTGAAATGCTGGCGCGTGACGAAAGCCGTCTGAAAGATACCCTGACCCGTCTGGACGTCAGCCCGCTGGGCTGTGGCGCACTGGCCGGTACGGCATATCCGATGGATCGCGAACAGCTGGCGGGCTGGTTAGGTTTTGCTTCTGCGACCCGTAACAGCCTCGACAGCGTTTCTGACCGTGACCATGTTCTTGAACTGCTGTCCAACGCGGCCATCAGTATGGTTCACCTTTCCCGTTTTGCCGAAGACCTGATCTTCTTTAACACCGGCGAAGCGGCGTTTATTGATTTGTCCGATCGCGTAACGTCAGGTTCCTCCCTGATGCCGCAGAAGAAAAACCCGGATGCGCTGGAGCTGATCCGCGGCAAATGTGGCCGCGTACAAGGCGCACTGACTGGCATGATGATGACCATGAAGGGCCTGCCGCTGGCGTACAACAAAGACATGCAGGAAGACAAAGAAGGGCTGTTCGATGCGCTCGACACCTGGATGGATTGCCTGAATATGGCGTCGCTGGTGCTGGACGGCATTCAGGTGAAACGCCCGCGTGCGAAAGAAGCTGCACAGCAAGGCTACGCTAATTCCACCGAACTGGCAGACTATCTGGTTGCCAAAGGCGTGCCGTTCCGCGAAGCACACCATATTGTGGGTGAAGCGGTGGTCGAAGCGATTAATCAGGGGAAGGCGCTGGAAGAATTGCCGCTGGCTGATTTGCAGAAATTCAGCAATGTGATTGGCGATGACGTTTACGCGATCCTTGAACTGCAATCCTGTCTCGACAAACGTGCCGCCAAAGGTGGCGTTTCTCCGCAGCAGGTCGCGCAGGCGATTGCCGATGCGAAAGCGCGTTTAGCGTAAAATAAAAAAGGCGGACCGAAGTCCGCCTGATTTTACTGTTTGGTTTCCCGACGCTTATTGTGCGACTTCGCACAACGCTTCTGTTTCTGAATGGAGGTAAACCTCCAGGTCGTCACTTCCCCCAATGTGGCGTCCACCGATAAAGACTTGCGGCACTGTCGCCCGCCCTGTCACGGCGCGCAGACTGACGGTGGTCGCGTCTTTACCTAATACAATTTCTTCGTACTGAATGCCGCGTTCCTGCAACATTTGTTTGGCTTTCGCACAGAACGGACAGCCCGGTTTGGTGAATACGGACACGGATTCTTGTACTTTAAATTCTGGTGCCAGATATTTGAGCATGGTGTCTGCATCAGACACTTCAAACGGGTCACCCGGTTTGTTTGGCTCAACGAACATTTTCTCGACTACACCATTGCGCACCAGCATGGAATAACGCCATGAACGCGGGCCGAAGCCTAAATCCGCTTTCTCAACCAGCATGTCCATGCCTTTGGTGAATTCACCGTTACCGTCCGGAATGAAAGTGATGTTGGACGCGTTTTGTTCGGCTTTCCAGGCGTTCATCACGAAGGTGTCATTCACGGAAACGCACAGAATGCTGTCGACGCCGTGGTTTTTAAAGACCGGAGCCAGTTCGTTGTAACGTGGAAGATGGCTTGAAGAGCAGGTCGGGGTGAAGGCTCCCGGTAATGAAAACACAATCACTGTTTTATTTTTAAACAGCTGCTCGCTGCTGAGATCTACCCACTGGTCGCCCTGTCGGGTGTGAAAAGTAACGTGCGGTACGTGTTTCCCTTCCTGGCTTGCAAACATGAATAACCTCTTAATTAATCAATAAAATACAAAATATTTTCGGCATTGCCGTTTCGCTGGGAGGCATTATTCACAATAATGGTTGATAGATATAATCGTTGATTGCTATCTTATCTATCGTTAACAGCTATCTCATTGCCTTTTAGGGACTGGAGGAAAAATGAACATTCGCGATCTAGAGTATCTGGTGGCGCTGGCGGAGTTCCGTCACTTTCGCCGCGCAGCAGATTCATGCCATGTCAGTCAGCCGACGTTAAGCGGTCAGATTCGTAAACTGGAAGATGAACTTGGCGTTATGTTGCTTGAAAGAACCAGCCGCAAAGTGTTGTTTACACAAGCCGGTTTGTTGCTGGTGGATCAGGCGCGCACGGTGTTACGTGAAGTGAAAGTTCTGAAAGAGATGGCAAGCCAACAGGGTGAAGCGATGTCCGGGCCGATGCATATCGGGCTGATCCCGACCGTCGGGCCTTATTTGCTGCCCCAGATTATTCCTTCGCTGCACAAAACCTTCCCGAAGCTGGAAATGTATCTGCACGAAGCGCAAACCCATCAGTTACTGGCTCAACTGGACAGCGGAAAACTCGACTGTGCCATTCTGGCGCTGGTGAAAGAGAGCGAAGCGTTTATTGAAGTGCCGCTGTTTGATGAGCCGATGAGGCTGGCGATCTACGACGATCATCCATGGGCATCTCGCGATCGTGTGGCGATGGCAGATCTGGCCGGTGAAAAACTGCTGATGCTGGAAGACGGGCACTGCCTGCGTGATCAGGCGCTCGGTTTCTGCTTCCAGGCAGGTGCGGATGAAGATACCCATTTCCGGGCAACCAGTCTGGAAACGCTGCGTAATATGGTGGCAGCGGGAAGCGGGATTACCTTGCTGCCATCACTGGCTGTGCCCAATGAGCGCAGCCGTGACGGCGTGACGTATCTGATGTGTGACAAACCGGAACCACGACGCACAATCGCGCTGGTATATCGTCCCGGTTCGCCACTGCGCGGGCGTTACGAGCAGCTGGCGGAAGCCATCAAAGAGCACATGCAGCCTTACATGGACCGAACCGCAGTCTTAAAACAGGCGGTTTAAGCCGTTCAGTGCCGCAACGCGATAGGCCTCTGCCATGGTCGGATAGTTGAAGGTGGTATTAACGAAATACTCGATAGTATTCCCTTCACCTTTCTGTTCCATGATGGCCTGACCGATGTGAATAATCTCGGCGGCGCGTTCACCAAAGCAGTGAATTCCCAGAATTTCTTTGGTATCACGGTGGAACAGGAGCTTCAGACTACCCACGTTCATGCCTGCAATTTGCGCGCGTGCCAGATGTTTAAACTGTGCGCGGCCCACTTCGTAGGGCACTTTCATCGCTGTCAGTTCCTGTTCGGTTTTACCCACGGAACTGATTTCAGGAATGGTGTAAATACCCGTCGGAATGTTTTCTATAAGGTGGACTTTCGCTTCGCCCTGAATCATGGCCTGCGCGGCGATACGTCCCTGATCGTAAGCCGCTGATGCCAGGCTTGGATAGCCAATGACGTCACCGACCGCATAAATATGCGACAGCGCAGTCTGATACATGCTGTTCACTTTCAGCAGCCCACGGCTGTCAGCTTCCAGACCAATGTTCTCCAGACCCAGTTTATCGGTGTTACCTGTGCGCCCGTTGGCATACAGCAGTGCATCAGCTTTCACTTTTTTACCGGATTTAAGATGCATGATCACACCGTCTTCCACGCCTTCGATCATCTCGAACTCTTCGTTGTGGCGGATAACCACACCGTTATTCCAGAAGTGATAGGACAGGGCGTCTGACATTTCCTGATCGAGGAAAGACAACAAGCGGTCACGGGTGTTGATTAAGTCCACTTTGACGTTCAGACCGCGGAAGATCGACGCATATTCGCAGCCGATTACACCCGCTCCGTAGATAATCACGTGGCGTGGCTCATGGCTCAGTTCAAGAATGAGATCGCTGTCGTAAATCCGCGGATGGCCAAAATCGACATTGGCTGGCCGGTAAGGACGGGAGCCGCAGGCAATCACGATGTTATCAGCGGTAATTTGTTCGTGTGTGTTATCGGCATAGCGGATGCTGATGGTGTTGGCATCCACAAAACTGGCATCTCCGGAAAACAGCTGGCATTGGTTTCTCTCATAGAAACCCTGGCGCATACGTGTTTGCTGATTAATAACCGAATCGGCGTGACGCAGGATGTCCGGGAAACTCGAACTCATAGTGCGGGAGTTATCACTGTAGAGCGGGTTTTGGTTAAATTCGATGATTCTGCTGACGGCGTGGCGTAATGCTTTGGAAGGGATGGTTCCCCAGTGAGTACATCCGCCACCGACGTTGTTATAGCGTTCGATGACAGCAACCCGGGCGCCTTGTTTAACCAGTCCCATCGCGGCGCCTTCTCCGCCAGGGCCTGAGCCAATGATGATGGCATCAAAATGTGAGTGCTGTGGCATGGTTCGAAACCTATTTTTATACAAAATCACAACGAGAAAGTAACATATTACACCTATTTACCCCACATGCGGTTGTCATTTAATGGTAATGCAGCAACATTCTGACCCACTTTATGCTGTTGTATCTTTGGCTCCGGCCGTTAAAATTTTTGGTATAGTGAAGCGATATCGGGCGAATAATCAAAAAGAAGAATACTATCCGGATGAAGGTTATGGGCGTAAGAGCACAACAAAAAGAGCGCACGCGCCGCTCGCTGATTGAGGCGGCTTTTAGCCAGCTTAGTGCCGAGCGTAGCTTTGCCAGTCTGAGTCTGCGTGAGGTTTCCCGCGAGGCAGGCATTGCGCCAACCTCCTTTTACCGGCACTTTCGCGATGTGGATGAACTGGGTCTGACAATGGTTGATGAAAGTGGTCTGATGCTGCGTCAGCTGATGCGTCAGGCACGCCAGCGCATTGCGAAAGGGGGCAGCGTGATCCGCACATCCGTCTCCACGTTTATGGAATTCATCGGTAACAATCCCAACGCATTCCGCCTGTTGTTGCGTGAACGCTCCGGTACGTCATCGGCATTTCGTGCCGCCGTCGCCCGTGAAATTCAGCATTTTATTGCGGAACTTGCCGACTATCTGCAACTCGAAAACCATATGCCGCGCAGTTTTACTGAAGCGCAGGCTGAAGCCATGGTGATCATCGTTTTCAACGCCGGGGCGGAAGCGCTGGATGTGGATATTGCACAGCGACGCCAGCTGGAGGAACGCCTGGTGTTGCAGCTGCGGATGATTTCCAAAGGCGCATATTACTGGTATCGCCGTCAGCAGGAACGGACGGCTGTGACCCCCCTCACTAATATGACCCGAGGTAAAGAAGATGACCGAACAACCGAACCAGGATAATGGCACTCTGGTTTTGGCTTTGATTGCCGGGCTATCAATTAATGGCACTTTCGATGCGTTATTCAGTTCTGTCGTAACGTTTTCGATCTTCCCGATCATTTCTCTGGTGTTAGCGGTGTATTGCCTGCACGTTCGTTACCACCGCGGTGAAATGCCGAAAGGGTTACCGGTTCTGGCCGCAGCCTGCTTCCTGCTGGGTCTGTTACTGTACAGCACCATCGTGCGCGCAGAATACCCTGAACTGGGCTCGAACTTCCTGCCGTCGCTGATTTGTGTGGCACTGATCTTCTGGATAGGTCTGAAGCTGAAAAAACGTAAGTCTTCCGCTCAGTAGTCCTTCCTCATAAGTAAAAGAGGCAATCTGCGGATTGCCTTTTTTTATATCCAGCCATTTAATGAACTGTCATTTCATTAATATCAAACCTATGTTCAATATTTAGAGATTGATCGCCCACTTCTTCATTTCTTTGCCATAAAGTCCGTTTGAGTGGCAAAAACCAAAAGGTTTTCATTCCTGCTCCTCGTTAATTTGAATCATGGCCGGACGAAGTATTTTCGTTCGCATTCAGCCTACGCCTATAGGTGATTTAACAGAGGCAACACGGCAATGAAAACACGTAAAATCGGATTCTTTAATTACATCGCTTACGGGTCAGGCGATTTTCTCGGGGCGGGAACGACAGCTCTGACTGCGGCGTGGCTACTCTATTTTTACACCACGTTTTGCGGTCTTTCGCCCATTGAAGCGACCTTTATTTTTGCCACCGCGCGCGTAGCCGATGCGGTGCTGAGCCCGCTGATGGGGTATCTCACTGATAATTTCGGCAACACCTGGCTCGGCAAGCGTTTTGGCCGCCGCAAGTTCTTCATCCTGCTCGGTATTCCTTGTGTGTTCAGCTACAGCTTCATGTGGGTGGGAGACATGGGATATGTCTATTATCTGCTGACCTATCTGCTGTTCGATATCGTCTACACCATGATTCTGGTGCCGTATGAAACACTGGTGCCGGAAATGACCGATGATTTCAAACAGAAAACTAAATTTTCCGGCGCCCGTATCGCTCTGGCACAGTTGTCAGCGATTCTGGCGGCCTTCCTGCCGGGGATTCTGTTGCAGCATTTCGGCAAAGATAATGCCATTTCCTTCTTCTATTCGAGCCTGGTCTTTGCGGTAATTTGCGCATTCGTTCTGACACTGGTGTATTTCTTTACCTGGGAAAGACCGGAAGAGCTCAAATCTGAAGCCACGAAGAAAATTGAGCGCGAACGTCAGCAACTGACGCTGGCGCAGAGCCTGAAACGTCTGAAAGTGGAATTATCCTCGACGCTGCGCATCAAGATTTTCCGTCAACATCTGGGGTTATACCTTGGCGGGTATATCGCGCAGGACGTGTTTAATGCCGTCTTCACCTATTACGTCGTGTTCGTGCTGATGCAAAGTGCTGCAATTGCCTCCAACCTGATGGGCATGATGGCCATCCTGCAATTCGTGGCGGTAATTGGCATGATCCCGCTGTGTATCCGCTTTGGTCCTGCACCATCTTATCGTCTGGCTGTTTCCCTGTTCGGGCTGGCCGCTATCTCGTACGGCGTGCTGTATTACACCGGTATGAATGATTCGATGTCATTACTGCTGCTGATTTCCGCGCTGGCCGGTCTTGGCCGTGGCGGGATCAACTACGTGCCGTGGAATATCTACACCTATATCGCTGACGTTGATGAAACCATTACCGGTCAGCGCCGCGAAGGGATTTTCGCCGGCGTGATGACGCTGACCCGCAAAGCATCACAGGCCGGTGCGGTGATGCTGGTAGGGATTATCTTGCAACTTGCCGGGTTCGTTTCCGGGCAAAGTCAGCAGGTTCCGGCAGTCGGTCATACCATTCTTGGTGTACTGGTGATCGGGTCATTGCTGATGCTCAGTATCGGTTTCACCATCTCCCTGTTCTTCCGTCTTAATCAGAAAACGCACGGTGTGCTGACCCGCGAAACGCAGAAAATGCGTGATGCTAACCGTATCGTACCGGAGCAAATTACGCCGGAAGACCGGGCTACGGTCGAAATGCTGACAGGAATGAAATACGAATCTCTGTGGGGCAATAACAACATCGGTTATCTGCATCGCAATAACCCGCCTCCCGAAAAGCTGACCCGTGAAAATACCGCTGAAATGCCGGTCCAGGGACGTTTATAAATTTTGAATTCACAGGAGAACGCCATGAAAGTTTTTGAAGTTAAACACAGTGCCTTGCTGCGACAGCCGGAACATTTCATTTCTCGCGGGGAACTGAAATCGCTGATCCACAACGTGACCAACAATCTGGTGAATATCGAAGATAAAACCGGTGAATTCCTGCTGCGGTTGGACGATGGCCGCGTGATTGATACCAAAGGCTGGGCAGGCTGGGAATGGACGCACGGTATCGGACTTTACGGGATTTATCAGTATTATCAGCAGACTGGTGACGAAAAAATGCGTGCGGTGATCGACGACTGGTTTACCGCGCGTCTGGCGGAAGGCACGCCGACCAAAAACGTCAATACCATGAGCCCGTTCCTGACGCTGGCTTATCGTTATGAGGAAACCGGCAATGCGGCATGGCGCCCTTATCTGGAGCGCTGGGCGGAATGGGTAATGTACGAAATGCCGCGCACTGATAAAGGCGCGATGCAGCACATCGTTTATAACAACGAAAATCACCAGCAAATGTGGGATGACACGCTGATGATGAGCGTGTTGCCCCTGGCGAAAATAGGCAAGCTGCTGGACCGTCCGGAGTTTGTCGAAGAAGCGACGTATCAGTTCCTGATGCATGTGCAGTATCTGATGGATCGCGAAACCGGTCTGTGGTTCCACGGCTGGACGTTCGACGGACATCATAACTTTGCGCAGGCCCGCTGGGCGCGTGGCAACAGCTGGCTGACCATCGCGATCCCGGAATTCCTCGAACTGGTGGATTTACCGGAAAATAACGCCACCCGTCGCTATTTATTGCAGGTGCTGGAAAGTCAGGTCAGTGCGCTGGCGAAATGTCAGGATGACAGCGGTTTATGGCATACGCTGCTTGATGACCCGCAATCTTATCTTGAGAGCTCAGCGACCGCCGGTTTCGCCTATGGCATTCTGAAAGCCGTGCGTAAACGTTATATCGATGCGTCTTATGCGCCGGTGGCGGAGAAAGCCATTCAGGGGGTGATCAAACACATCAACCCGGCAGGGGAGCTGACGCAAACATCATTCGGAACGGCGATGGGGAATGATCTCGATTTCTATCGTGAAATCGCGCTGACCTCGATGCCTTACGGACAGGCAATGGCGATCCTGTGTCTGTCAGAATATCTGCGGGTTTATCTGTAGTATTGCGGATAACGGACTGAAGTAAAAACGGGCACTCAAAAGGTGCCCGTTTTTGTTTTTTCATCCGCTGTCAGATTTTTTCCAGCAGCACGCCAGATTCCATATGGTGCGTATACGGGAACTGATCAAACAACGCCAGACGTGTCACGCGGTGCGTCTTGCTCAGTGTTTCCAGATTCGCGCACAGTGTTTCCGGATTGCAGGAGATATAAAGAATACGGTCGTAGCCTGCCACCATCTTCACTGTTTCGTCATCCAGTCCGCTGCGCGGCGGGTCGACAAAAATGGTGTTGCATTCATACCCGCTTAAATCAATATCCTGCAAACGGCGGAATTCGCGTACGCCATTCAGCGCCTGTGTGAAATCTTCGGCCGCCATGCGGATAATCTGCACGTTATCAATATGGTTCGCCGCAATGTTGAATTGCGCGGCTGTGACGGAAGGTTTGGCGATTTCTGTCGCCAGAACGCGGCGGAAGTTGCGTGCCAGAGCCAGCGAGAAGTTGCCGTTACCACAGTAAAGTTCCAGCAAATCGCCGGTCGAGTTTTCCGTGGCCTTCAGCGCCCATTCCAGCATCTGAATGTTCATCTCAGCGTTTGGCTGGGTGAAACTGTTTTCCACCTGACGGTAAATCATATCGCGGCCCGCCACCGGAAGGACTTCGTCGACATAATCCTGATCGAGCATGATTTTAGTTTTGGCTGCACGACCAATCAGCTGGATGTCAAACCCGTCAGCGCGCAACTGGTCGCGCAAGGCGGTGGCGGCATGCTGCCATTCGTCATCAAGCTTACGATGGTAAAGCAGCGAGGCAATGATTTTGCCACTGCGGGTCGACAGATAGTCGACCTGGAAGATCTTGCGGCGCAATGCCGGATCTTGTTTGATGGCCGCAATAAGCTTAGGCATCAGGCGGTTAATCAGTTCGCTGGCGGTCGGGAACTGGTCCACACGCACACGGGCTTTGGTCTGCTGATCAAACATGATGTGGTACAGGTCGCCTTCATCGTGCCAGACACGGAATTCGGCGCGCATACGATAATGGCTGACAGGAGAACGGAAAACGTCAGGCTGCGGCGCATTATAAGGCGACATCATCGCCGTGAGACGTGCGGTCTTTTCCGCCAGCTGGTCGTCATAGTGTTCAATGGGCAGGTTTTCAGGCGTCATCGGTTATCTCGTCTAACAGGAAGTAAATGAACAAACTTTGCGGGGGATTGTAGGGAAAGTCACTCCTATGTCCACCTTTGTTGCATTTCTTCCGGTAAAACATACCTGACGTTACGGATGTCTGGATTTCCAAATGGGTTGATCGTAGGATTGCGCTTCGGCCTCATTGACTGAGTTAAAAGGGAATCCGGTGTGAATCCGGAACTGGCGCGCAGCGGTATGGGGAAATCACGGCGATAGCATTCTTTATTATGCAGACACTGTTTCTTCTTTCTCTTTCCCTCTTTATATAAAGACAAGAGAGAAGAGGAGATGGGAAGTCATCGCCCGGTGCGGGTATTTTTTAATTAATTACGACGTAATTAATTAGCCTGCAAATCCTAAGTCCGAAGACCTGCCGATGTTACGTCGCATTAATCATCGTCGTCGCGAAATACCGTCGGTGATCCTCTGCGGCATCCGCCAATTAAGTTTGGATGCTCGATTCATGACAATTAAAAAGCATGTGCTGCTGACGGCATTATCTGTCACGGCTTTTTCAGGGTGGGCGCAAGACAGCACTTCCACAAACAGTGGTGATGATCTGGTTGTTACCGCGAACCGTTTTCCACAGCCCGTTTCCTCAGTACTCGCGCCGACGGATATCGTCACGCGCGCAGATATCGACCGGTGGCAGTCAAAATCTGTGGCTGATGTTTTGCGTCGTTTACCGGGCGTGGATATTGCCCAGAACGGTGGAATGGGCCAGCAGACCTCATTATTTGTTCGCGGAACGAATGCCAGCCACACATTGGTGCTGATGGATGGTGTGCGTCTTAACCAGGCAGGTATTTCCGGCGCGGTGGATATCAGCCAGATTCCCATTTCTCTGGTTCAGCGTATTGAGTTTATTCGTGGCCCACGCTCGGCAGTTTATGGCTCCGATGCCATTGGGGGCGTGGTTAACATCATTACCACGCGTGATAAATTAGGCACGACATTGACAGCCGGTATCGGTTCAAACGGCTATCAGGCTTATGACGGCTCAACGCAGCAGAAACTCGGTGAGAATACTGTTCTGACGGTAGCTGGGAACTATACCTATACAAAAGGTACCGATGTGGTGGCGAATCTGCCGGATAATTACGGTGATCCGCGTCAACCCGATCGTGATGGCTTCATGAGTAAGACGCTCTGGGCAGGTCTTGAGCATCAGTTCAACGACCAGTTCAGCGGTTTTGCCCGCGCATACGGTTTTGATAACCGCACGGCCTATGACGGAACATACAGTTACGCAGATCCGGCACACAGTGATGCGCTGCCTGACACACGCCAGTTGTACAGCCGGACTTACGATACCGGGTTGCGCTTCCAGCAAGGGATCTATTCGACGCAAATCAGCGGAAGCTATAGCAATACTAAAGACTACAATTATGACCCGAAATACGGTCCTTATTCCGCTTCTGCAACGCTGGACGATTCAGATCAATACAACCTGCAATGGGGAAACACTTTCCAGGTAGGGCAGGGAACCCTCAGCGCTGGCGCTGACTGGCAGAAACTCAGTACTCAGCCAGGCACCAACTATATTACCGATGGCTATACCCAACGAAACACGGGGGTGTACGCGACAGCTCAGCAAAAAGTGAGCGATTTTACTTTTGAAGGCGCAGTGCGTAATGACGATAATTCACAGTTTGGTTCGCATGGCACCTGGCAAAGTAGTGCTGCCTGGGAGTTTATTGACGGCTACCGTTTGATTGCGTCTTACGGAACAGCGTTTAAAGCGCCTAATCTGGGACAGTTATACGGCAGTTTTGGCGGTAATGCCGATCTTAAGCCTGAAGAAAGTAAAGAATGGGAAGGTGGGCTGGAAGGCCTGACCGGACCATTGAACTGGCGTTTGTCTGTTTATCGTAATGACATCGATCAGATGATCAGTTACGACAATCAGCAATTCGGTTATTACAATATCGATAAGGCAACAATTAAGGGTGTTGAATGGACCGGGTCTTTCGATACGGGTCCGTTGAGGCATCAGGTCACATTGGAATATTTGGATCCCCGCAATGCTGAGACCAACGAGATTTTATTACGCCGTGCTAAACAACAGGCGAAATATCAGCTCGACTGGACTGTGGCTGATTTTGACTGGTCGCTCAATTATCAGTATTTGGGTGAACGATACGATAAGAATTACAACACCAATGAAAATGTACGCCTGGGTGGTGTGAGTCTTTGGGATCTTGCTGTGTCATATCCGGTAACGTCACATCTGACGGTTCGTGGTAGAATTGCCAACCTCTTTGATAAAGATTACGAGACGGTTTATGGCTACGAAACACCAGGACGTGAGTACAACCTTACTGGAAGCTATACCTTCTGATACAACACAAGTTCCTGACCGCCCGACGGTGCTGGTTTTCGATTCTGGCGTCGGCGGGTTGTCGGTTTATGATGAGGTCCGGCAGATGTTGCCGGACCTGCACTATATATATGCCTTCGATAATGTGGCTTTCCCCTACGGCGAGAAATCCGAAGAGTTTATCGTTGAGCGCGTGGTGGAGATTGTCACCGCTGTTGCGAAACGCCATCCCCTTTCTATTATTGTCATCGCCTGCAACACTGCGAGCACCGTTTCTCTCCCCGCATTACGCGCCAAATTTAGTTGTCCTGTTGTCGGGGTTGTCCCGGCAATCAAACCTGCAGCTAAATTAACGCGTAATGGTGTGGTCGGATTGCTGGCGACCCGTGCGACAGTTCAGCGTCCTTATACGCATGATCTGGTCGCACGCTTTGCGACGGATTGTCAGATTCTGATGCTGGGTTCCGCAGAGCTAGTGGAACTGGCAGAAGCGAAGCTGCATGGCGAAGAGGTTTCACTGGCTGCATTGAAGAAAATCTTGCACCCGTGGCTGCGTTTACGGGAACCGCCGGATACCGTGGTATTAGGTTGCACGCATTTCCCGCTGCTTTCGCAAGAGCTGTCACAGGTTTTACCCGACGGCACGCGTATGATCGACTCGGGTTCTGCGATTGCGAGGCGCGCGCATTGGTTAATTGAAACTTCTCATGTGCCAATTCCTGAAAAAAAAGCCGATGTGGAAATCGAGTGTGTCGCCTACTGCATGGCGATGACTGCAGAGGCACAAAGTTTGCTGCCTGTTTTACAGGCATATGGCTTCAGAAGTATCCAGGAATTGTCGCTTTAAACATCATTTGATGAAAGATTCAGCGGTCGGTAAATTATTTGTATTTTAGGGGTTGCGGCCTTCTGAGAACTCCCTATAATGCGCCTCCACTGACCGGGAACAACGACTGACAAGTCGCCCGG
>NZ_JABAED010000018.1:0-124289 GCF_023701875.1 Rahnella sp. CG8 | reverse complement strand
CCCACTAACGACGCCGGATATATGGTCGCAAACCGTATCGAACCAGTACTTGTAACACCCGGGGCGTCCATATATGGGTCTCAGGGTTACAACATGAAATGAGGTAAAGATTGATTTGCTTATCGAATCAATTGCTCGAACTTGTAATTTCTCTGTTTGGAAGTTGGAAAGTATTGTTTACGTCAATGCAATCAGATGGTCGCTCCAGGATGGAGAGAATTTCATGAGACTCAGAATCGCCCCGAGTCTCACCCTAAAACTCATTGAACTGAAACGCAGGAGTATGTTCCGATTATGCTTAGAATCGGCGTCGATATTGGCGGAACTTTTACTGATTTTTGTGGATGGCGCGAGGGAGAGGAGAGGATTGTCACCCTAAAGGTACCTTCAACTCCACCTTCCTTTGAAAATGGATTTCGTCAAGGATTTGAAAGCCTCCTTGAACAACTTTCACCCGAACCGGGCGAAGCAGCTTTTGTGATGCACGGAACAACGGTCAGCACAAATGCTGTAATTGAGCGAAAAGGACCAAAAATCGCGTTCTTCGTCACACGGGGTTACAAGGATCTGCTTGAACTGCAACGCATCGGAGTCCGCAACCCTTTAAACATATTTGAAAGTCGGACCAAGTCGCTAATCGATCGTGAAATGGTTTTCGAGGTTGAAGAACGGCTGCTGAGAGGCGGCGAAGTGCGGACTCCTATCGACGAGGCCGCAGTCGAAACTCTGGCCAACCGGGCGGCAGACGCAGGCGCAGTCGGATATGCAGTAGCGCTACTCCACAGCTATGCCAATCCGCAACATGAACAAGCGGTCGCGCGAGCTATCCGTCATGCCGTCGGCGCTGATGCAGAGGTTAGTTTGTCCTGTGAGATCTGGCCGCGGATTGGAGAATACGAACGTGCCATCGTCAGCGTGCTCAATGCCTTCGTCAAGCGACGGATGAACGAATATATTGGCGCTGTAGAAAGCTATGTGGCTGAACGATTGCCAGGGTCGCAACTTTTTGTCACGCGTTCCAATGGGGGAGCGATGGCCGCTAGTGAAGCGCGAAACTTTCCGGTTCATACCCTTCTTTCAGGACCAGCTTCCGGCGTAACTGCTGTGCAGTATCTGGGCCGAGCCCTGGGTGAATATAACATTCTCACAATGGATATAGGCGGAACCAGCACCGATATCTCGCTCGTGCGTGACGGAGAGGCGCTGACCTCGACTGCTGCCGAAGTGGGCGATTTTCCGGTTGTTATGCCCGTTACGGGGATCGAGGCGATCGGTGCTGGCGGTGGATCCATCGTTACAATGGATGGAGGGGTACTCCGGGTAGGTCCGCACAGCGCCGGCTCATATCCAGGCCCTGTCTGCTTTGGCCGCGGCGGACTTGATCCCACGCTTACGGATGCCTTCTTGCTTGCAGGCTATTTGCCTGATGCACTTCTCGGCGGTGAAATGTCACTCAACCGAGATGCTTCTGCGCGGGCAATGGCACCGATTGCCGAGGCATTGGGCACGGATGTTCTCAGCGCCGCTGAGATGTGCGTTACGGTCGCAAGTTCAAACATGGTGGCTGGCGTACTGCCCTATCTTGCACGCCAAGGTGTAGACCCGGAAGACCTGACGTTGCTTGTCTACGGTGGTGCCGGCGCTATTCAAGGTCCTCTGCTGGCGGCAGAAATTGGAGTGAAGCGAATACTGGTTCCGACCACCCCGTCGGTATTTTGCGCGCTCGGTGGCCTCGTTTCAGACTTGAGTAATGACACTCTTGAAACTGTCCATGGTCAGAAAGTCGATGGGGCGTTGGTCGCCAGAAAGTTTAAGGTGCTCCGTGAGCAAGGCGCCGAGTGGCTCTCGCGGCAAGTTCCGCCCGAATGTTTCGTTTCGAAGACATTCGAGTGCTGGGCAGAGATGCGCTATGTGGGGCAATCCTTCCAGGTGGATGTGCGTCTACCCGATAGTGCAATAGAAGCAGAAGACATCGCCGCAATGCATGCCGCCTTCCACGAAGAGCATGAACGCATCTACAGCCATGCCGACAAACTGGCGCCCGTCGAGTTCGTCGACCTGCGCATGCGCGTGCGTGGATCGATGTCGATACCTCAGCTCACCACATCGGAAACGTCCGGGGCTGGCGATGCGCTCAAAGGGGTTCGTTCGATGCGATTCCACAACAAACTCATTCCCGAGGTGAGCGTCTTCGATCGCGAATCTCTCACCCCCAACGATGCGATCCAAGGGCCAGCCGTCATCGAGCAGCGTGATGCGACGATCGTCGTTCCGCCGGAGTTCGTTGCGCGCGTCGGAGCCTATGGCGCAATCCTCATGACCCGGAGCTGACAAATGGATGCCGTTCGTACTGCCGTTATGAGCAATCGTTTCAACGCGATTGTCGAAGAAGCCTCCGCCGCGATCTACCGCACCGCTCACACGACTTTCGTCAAGATCGTCCAAGATTACCAATGCGCGATCGCGACCGCCGAAGGAGAGATGTTCGCTTATCCGATGTTGTCTGGCGTCAATGTCTTTGTGGGCTCCCCTTTGAAGCCGACACTGGACGCCATCGGTCTGGTGAACCTGAAGCCTGGCGATATCATCATCACCAACGACCCCTTTGCGACCGACGGCCTGGTAACGCACCTGATGGACGTGACGCTGCTTTATCCGATCTTCCACGATGAGAAGCTGATCGCGATCGGTTGGGCCTTCGTCCATGCGTCAGATATCGGTGGCGCCGTTCCGGGAAGTATCTCGCCCGCCTTCACGGAAGTCTTCCAGGAGGGTCTGCGAGTCAGGCCGGTTAAGCTCTACGAAGGTGGGTTTCTAAACGAGGCAATCAAGTCGATCTTCCAGGACAACAGCCGTATTCCGACCGAGCTGTGGGGCGATATCCAGGCCATGATCTCGGGCCTGAAGAGCATGGACCGGCGTGTCAACGAGCTTTGTGACCGGTATGGTCGTGAGGATGTCGAAGAGGGAATGCAGGACGTCATCAACTACGCGGAGACCAAGACTCGCGCGGTCATCAGGACGATCCGGGACGGTATCTATACATTCTCGGACTATCTTGAAGGGATCCATGATGGTCAGCTCGCCTATTTCAGCGTGACCATGACGGTGAAGGACAGCGAGATCGAGGTCGACTTTACCGGCACGGATCCGCAATTGGCGGCCGCCTATAATCTGGTAACAGGGGCGACTACCCATCCCTACATTATCCAGTGCCTCTACGCCTACATTCTTACTGTTGATCCACTGACGCCGCGCAACTCCGGTATATTGCGGGCGATCCATAGCCATGCTCCCCGCGGCACGGTCCTCAATGCGGTCTATCCAGCATCCGGCGGGTCGCGTGCTGCGTCTGCGACACGCGCCTACGACGTCATCCTGGGTTGCCTCAATCAGGCGCTACCGGAGAGCCTTGCCGCGGCTGGCGGCGGTATGAGCGGGGTCATCGTTGTTTCGGCTCCTGATCCTCGTACAGGCCGTGACCGCGTCAATGTGGTGGGTACGATCGACGGCGGTGGAGGTGCCCGCCGCGGCCGAGATGGCCTTGATGGATCCGAAGTACGTTACTCACAGCGCAGCGTCCCTGTTGAGATTATCGAGATTGAAACTGTGCTGGTGATGCGGGCCATCCGGCTTGTGCCGGATAGCCGGCGGGCGGGAAAGTTCGTCAGTGGCGCGGCACTCGAAATCGAAATGGAAAACACGTCACAACGCGCTGTCATAACGGTCAGAAACCTGAACCGGTTTGTGTTCGCACCTTGGGGGTTCAGGGGCGGGGAGATCGGCCTGCTTGGCAAAGTGATCGTCAATCCTGGCCAGTCCGATGAACGTTCGATCGGAAAAATCTCGGTTTTGGAACTTGGGCAGAGAGACGTTCTCCGGATCACCAGCTCGACAGGCGGGGCCTTCGGTGATCCTCTCGAACGGGATATTGCGCCGATCACACGCGAGATCGAGAGCGGCATGCTGTCACCGGAACGTGCGACTGCGGCTTATGCTATCGTATTTGATCAGGACGGACACATTGATGCAATCGCAACTGCAAAGCAACGGTGCGAACGCGGGAAGAGAACGTTTACAGACTTCAATTTCTGCAGCGAACGTGAGCGACAAGACAGGGTTTGGCCTTCAGCTACACGCCAGGAACTCGCCTCACTGGTACTCACATTTGAACAACGCTTTCGTAGTCAACTTGTCGAAAATGTCCATCATCGTATGTTGGCGGAAGGCAAGACAGTTGAAAAAAATAACCTAAATCAGGTTGTTTGTGAAGAATATGCAAGATTATCTGGGGTGAAAGCGAATACTCCTTTATCAGATCAATGATCTAGATTGATTTTTTTGTACCAGGATGGATGCCCCTTCTTAGGGGCATCGTATCGCCAATGTGACGCACAATGGAATTGAATTGAAGCTAATTTCATTTTATTGATATTATTTTTGTTCTGAAATCAAGCTTTGTGCTGCGAGAGTCGCATACTCAACGAAAGGCAATATACCCGGAACCGGGCTATCAGGATTCCATCCTACAACCATAGAAATCTCTACTGACAGATCGTCGACAAACCGCGTAACGACGCTGTCATCTGCCACTGCAGAGACCCATTCAGGCAAGAAAGTGATGCCCACGCCGGCAGTCACGAGTGCGAGAGCACTCATGGTGTCGGAGACGGTGATATGGTTCTCGGTTAACAATCCAGCGATGGAAAGCTGTTCCCAAATAGTCTCAAAGCTCGACAGATCGAAGCGTTTTAACGCAAAAACACTATGCCCAATGAAATCACACAATTGCAACGATGATTTCTTCGCAAGTATCGACTGCCGAGGAATTACCGCAACAAATCGTTCCGAAATCAAATGACGAAACCGCAACAAATTTCTGTTCGCTGGCGGTCGCATTAAGCCAACATGGAAATCACCGCATTCGATCCCGCGTAGTAGTTCGGTTGAAGCAACTTCCTTGATAACCAATCGGGTTCTGGGAAACCGCCCGCGAAAACGATTTAACACCAATGGAAGCAATCGATTTGTCGCTGGACTGATCGCGCCGATGATTAATTCTTCGCCGCCGGGACTTAGTCCTCCGGATTCAAGTTTGGCATTGAGTATGGCTTCATCAATCTTAAGCAAAATCTCGCGTGAATGATGGAGGAATACGATCCCAGCAGGTGTGAGTTCAACGCGACGCGTCGAGCGAATGAACAGTTGCACGCCAGTAAGATCTTCCAGTCGGCGGATCTGCTGAGTGAGAGTTGGCTGCGACATATTAAGTCTCATTGCCGCCCTTCGGAAATGTAATTCTTCCGCTGCTATGACAAAACAGCGGATGTTCGCAAGTTGTATCTGATAGGACATTGTGCTTTCACCATGCGGACCTGCCACCGTCAAATTTACTAAATCGAGTGCCACTGTTTTATTCACAGAGCCATCTCACCTTTGACACCTGGACAATCTTGGCTTCCCTGCCTTTTTCCGTGCGATTGATTTATTTATAAGAGGAGCCATAACAAGTGTCAGGACTCATCGGGCTAACTGGATGGGATTTGATAAGACGTTGTCCCCGTCACTTCTCCGTCTATTGTGCCCCACTCCTTTTTTTTGTTCGAGAAATAGTCCTGGGCCGCAAATGAGGGTTAAGCCACCACTCGGTCAGCAAGACTATACGGCTAACCAGGAAGATGATAACCAGGTACAATGTGCCTGCGACAAGAAACACTTCAACAGGGCGATAAGTGTTCGAAATTATTTGTTTCGCCAGGCCAGTGATTTCAATTATTGTTATCGTTGAAGCAAGTGAAGTCGATTTGATCATCAATATTATCTCGTTACCATAGGCTGGTAACGCCTGTCTAATTGCTATCGGAAAGACAATCCTTCTGAACTGGAGAATACGGGGCATCCCAATAGAGTGTGCGGCTTCAATTTGTCCCCAGGGTACTGCTTGAATGCCTCCACGAATAATTTCGCTCGTATAAGCGGCGGTGTTGAGTGCCAACGCAAGGATCGCACAGAACCATGGTTCCCTGAAGGACGACCATAAACCGATTTGATCGAGGAAAACTCGGAACTGAGCCGATCCATAGTAAATAAGAAACATTTGCACCAAAAGTGGTGTGGACCGAATGATATAGACATAACCATAGGCAATTGAGAACAAAATCTTATTCTTCGAAAGTCTCATCAGGGCAATTGGCACTGAAATGATGAATCCAATAAAGATCGAGACAGAAGCCAGCGTAAGCGTGGTAGGTACTGCTGCAAGCAATCTTGGAAAAGATTCCGCAATAAGTTGAAAATCCATTATTGGCTCCTTACACCACGATTAGCCCATTTCTCTGCTTTGAGAAAGCCCCGGTTAGATACAGAGGAAAGCAAAAGAAATATTGCAAATGCAGCAATATAGAATGTGAAGGGTTGTTTCGTCGAGCCGGCAGCGGTTGCCGCCGTACGCATGATCTCGACTAAGCCGACAATCGAAACCAGTGAGGTGTCCTTCAGCGTGAACTGCCATACATTTCCCAGACCAGGTAGTGCAAATCGAGCGGCCTGGGGGATAAGAATTCGGCGCAAGAGTAACATAGGTCCCATTCCTACAGCCCTTGCCGCTTCGATCTGACCTTTTGGAACAGCGATTACAGCGGCACGAATGACCTCTGCGGCATAAGCTCCGGCACTTACACTGATACATAGAACGCTGATTGCGAAAATCGGAAGCTCAATGTATCCGTCAAATCCAAAAAGCGAGTTAGCAAGGTAGCGAAGCAGTGTGCCTCCACCGAAAAAAACGAGGAAAATGATAAGAAGCTCGGGCACACCGCGAACTACTGTCGTGTAGAGATCACCAAGTAAACGCAGCGATCTGAAACGGGAAAGTTTTGCTGCGGCAAAGACCGAGCCGAAAAGTATTCCCAGGAAATAGGAACAGGTAGCGACAACGAGAGTCATCAAGGCGCCGCGCGCCAATTCGTCGCCCCATCCTGCGTCCCCCCATCCGAGTAGTGTAAAATCCACAATTTACGCTCCAAAATTGGCAGGTGCTGAAAAGATAATGAATCCGCACAGGTACATGCGACATTTTAGTCCAGGTACAGACTCACTTCTTAGGTGAAGAGTCATAGCCAAACCACTTCAAGGAAAGGCTATGAACTGTGCCATCAGCTATTGCTGCATCGATCGCCTGGTCGAACATTCCGCGCAGCGAATTGTCCTCCTTACGTAAACCAACACCAACGCCCTTACCGAATGGTCCACCAGTCATGTTTGGGCCAAATATGCGCAAGTCTTTGCCTTCTGGTTTGTCTGTGAGCGGTTTTAGAAAACTTACCGAAGCCAAACCCAAATCAATTCTTCCCGCCTTTAAATCGAGTATCATATTATCAATGGTATCGTACGATGTGAGTTCAACGTTCGGCATCAGTTGTCTCATAAATATTTCATTAGAAGAGCTAGTCTGTACGCCAACTTTTTTCCCTTTGAATGCCGTGATGTATTTATCCAGGATCGCCTGTTTCTCTGGATTGATGTCATCCAGTGCAAGATTATCCATTGGACTGACAATGTTGAGCAGTGGGCTATCGGTCATAGTGACAAAGCGTATTGGAGTAAAGATATACGGGCGAGAAAATGAGATGACCTTTTCACGGGCGGGCTGGATACCCATAGCTGCCATAATCGCATCGTAACGACCAGCGATAAGCGAGGGGATAATGCCATCCCAGGCCTGTTCGACGACAGTACATTTAATTTTCATACGATTACAAAGATCGCTAGCCAGCTCGATCTCAAAACCGACAAGCTTGCCACTGGCGTCCTTGAAGCTGTATGGCGCATACGATCCTTCTGTTGCGATAGTAATACTTTTATAATCCTTCGCTTGCACTGGTACTGTGGTAATCAGTGTGCCAGCAAGAATTGTCACTAACGCGCTTCGCTTAAATAACATCATGATATTAATCCTCTTTTGAAATTGTATTATGTTCTTAGGAGCGATTACTTCTCGTCATTGCATAGTCACAGGACACCAGACAGGAATGCGCGACACCGTGGTGAAGAAGGATTTCGAAATACTGTTTCTGGCGTTCCTTGTTCTTCAATTTCCCCTTTTTCAAGAAAGAGAACTTTGCTGGATACGTCACGAGCAAAGCCCATTTCGTGCGTGACGACGATCATGGTTCGGCCTTCTTCAGCAAGTTTTCTGATAACCTTAAGAACTTCCCCCACCAGCTCAGGATCCAGAGCTGAAGTCGGCTCATCGAAAAGAAGTGCTGTTGGCTGCATTGCCAGTGCCCGGGCGATGCTAACTCTCTGTTGCTGACCGCCGGATAATTCGGATGGATAGGCTGCATGTTTTCCAGAGATGCCCACCTTTTCCAGAAAATCCATAGCCATATCGCGCACTTCATTCTTTGGTCGCTTAAGCACATGGACCGGGCCTTCCATGACATTCTGCAGCACCGTCATGTGCGACCACAGATTGAAGCTCTGAAAGACCATACCAAGTTGCATCCGCATACGTTCGATTTGCTGACGATCGACCCCGACCAGTCGGCCTGCTGAATCAGTGCTTACCTGAATTTCTTCATTTCCAACCAGGATCCGGCCTTTACTCGGGGTCTCAAGCAAATTCATACAGCGCAGGAATGTGCTTTTGCCAGACCCGGAACTACCAATTATTGAAACGACATCACCCTTATTGGCGGTGAGAGAAATCCCCTTCAGAACCTCAAGAGATCCGAAGTTTTTATGTATATCTTCTGCCACCAATGTGGGTTTAACACTGCTCATTGAGATTTCTCCTCGCTATATTTTTCCAATCACCCATGGAATTCCGTGAAGCAACTGCTGCCATCAACGGTACAAAAGTAAATACATCCAGGGGTGAGCAATCGGCTATGAACACGTGCATTACCTCGATCTATTAATGGAAGGCATCGTCCCCACAAAAGTTACATATGTATTTTGTTCCTGATTACGCCTCATCGTTTCTCAATCATGTGTTTTGTTCATCCTCAGTTTTTAGCGACACCAGTTCTCCCAGTGTCAGAGGTTTCAGTGGCGGGCGAATACGGAAGAAGTCCGAGTGAGATACCTGTCGTTTCTGCCCGGCCGCAACGATATGCGCAATGGTGTATCCGCATTGCCGCCCCTGGCATGGCCCCATTCCGGCTCGTGTAAAAGCTTTAATCTGGTTCATCCCTGGTGACGCAATGGCGGCCGCACTACGGATATCACCTGCGGTCAGTTCCTCACAGCGACAAACGATGGTTTCGTCAGATGGAGAGAAAATACGTGGCGGAGGCGGATACAACGCATCCAGCATAGGACGGAGACGCAGCAGCCGGAGCAACTTTTCCCGAAGCGCCCCGGCTTGTTTTTCCGCAGTTTCTGCAGAGATACGCCCGGCTCGCTGACCAACCCCCAGAGCGACAAGCTCCCCCCGAACGCAAGCCGCCTGCCCTCCACCAATATCGGCGCCATCCCCCGCCACATACACCCCCTGCCTGCTGGTCTGCCCCCAGTCGTCCAGAACGGGAGAGAGACAGGTCTGCTGGGTATTCCAACTGTGCGCGCAACCCAATGCCTGCGTCATGTGAATGGAGGGAACGACACCCTCGTGTGTCAGCAGAACAGTGGCTGCGACGCGCGTGGTTTTGCCACTGTCCTGTGTATATTCCAGCTCCTGCAGACGGCCATCGCCAAGTGCCCGAACGGATGTCACTCCCCTCACCCGTTTCGTCCCCGCTTTCCTGATTTCATGCAGCCAGATAAGCCCTTTGGCGAGCTCTTTCCATCCCTTAATCGCAGCTCCGGCCCATGGCAACGCCCGGCGCCATTCACCCGGCGGCGAAGTATCCAGCCATCCTTCAACCGTTCCGCCTGCACGCAGTACCTGTGCTATATAGAGGATGGGTAGCGGACCGCTGCCCACAACCCATACCGGCTCTGATGGCACCTGTCGCGAGGTTTTCAACAGGATCTGGCCTGCACCTACTGTCAGCACTCCCGGCAAAGTCCAACCGGGAAAAGGTACCGGTCTTTCCTGAGCCCCTGTGGCAAGAACAACCTGACTGGCGTTAACCATCTCTGTCAGACCGTCACGTTTCATGAATACACGCCACTCGGGTTCGATCTGCCAGACCTGAGTCTGCGCTTCGTAGACCGCACCACTGGCACGAAAACGTGCAGCCAGGCCAGTACCGGAACGGTACTCATCGCCCAGAATCGAGCCCAGAGGCGTGGGCGCCACTGATTCAACAGCACGCCAGAGCTGACCGCCAGGCGCGGGTTGCTCATCCACTACCAGAACAGAGAGCCCCAGTTCACACATACCTATGGCCGCGCTCATTCCCGCGGGTCCGGCACCAATAACAACCACATCGAACCTGCGGATCATGGCATCACGCTCCGGCGGCCATACTGCCGCTCCACACGCATGCCTTCCCTAACCGTGATCAAACAGGACTGCGTTGACGCCACACCATCGACAATGGCCAGGCAATCAAAGCACACGCCCATCATGCAGTACGGTGCCCGAGGGCTTTCATGAACAGGGGTTGTCCTGCTGGCTGGTTCTTGCTGTCGCAAGAGTACCGCGGCGACGGTTTCACCGGATTCCGCCTCGACAGGCTGACCATCTATATAAAGAACCAGCCTGGATGTGCCAGGTTCATAGAGTTTTTTGAACATTAAAACGCTCATAATGAAAGATATCCAAAGTAGTCGGTAACATACCGTCAGCGATCGCCCTTGCATAAACGCCTGCATGAAAGGCAGCCAGCGTCACGCCGGAATGGCAGAGCACAATATCCGCGCCGGGGTGGATTACAGAACTTGCATATACGGGATTGCCGTCTGGTGTCATGATCCTCAAGGCGGACCACTGGCGCACCAGCTTCGCTTTAGCGAGTACCGGCAGGATGCGCAAGGCTCTGCGGGCCATACGCACCGCACCTTCAATGGTCGTGTCAAGCTCATATCCAACCTCTTCATGAGTCACTCCGATCATGAAAGTGCCTTCTTCTGTCTGGCGGAGCCCACTGGCTGGCACGGGTAGTAGCGGTGCCCAACGTTCAGTTACCAGAAGTTGGCCACGTTGTGGCCGCACGGGAGCCTCAAGCCCAACCATTGGGGCAAGCACTGATGATCCCAGGCCAGCCGCGATCACAACGCGTTCGGTTCGCATTCTGCAGTCTCCAGCTACGACCTCAAAGCCACCCCCCGGCAACGGTTTAATGGCGGTAACAGCACAGTTATTCCGTAGCTCACCTCCACGACGCAGGTATGCTGTTTGCAGAGCGACCAGCAGGCGTAACGGGTTAACATGACCATCCAGATCTCCAAAGCTGGCTCCGACCACTTCCTCACCCAAACACAGAGAAGGAAAACGTCTTTGCAGCTCGTCGCGGTTAAGCATATGGGCTGAGTGAGCTAACTCCGGTGTCTGGGCATTCCATGCATCAATTTCCGCGGTGCACGAAACGAACTCATCATCACTCAGGCAAAAGTCCAGGCCGCCTTTGCACTCATACGCGAGATGGATGCCGCTTTCTTCTTCAAGCTGCTTTGCGAATTCGGTCCAGGCCTGCGCCGACTGGATAGACAAACGCTGATACGCGGGATGCCCCAGTCCCTTTCCATGCACCCAGACCAGGCCGAAGTTAGCTTTGGCTGCACGAAAATCAGTATCCGCACCATCCAGCATTAGTACTCGGCGGTTCATTCCCGCCAGCCCATATCCTATGGCAGCACCGACTGTTCCCCCACCTACCACAATCACATCGTACTCATGACGCCTTTCAGAGACGTTCTTCATGGGCATGGACCGAATCTGTGTGGCCTGACGGATCATCGCTCACTCCGTTTTTTGGCCTGATACGCCACATGACGCACGGCTTTAGTATTGAGTGATATGCCTCCTAATCGTGCTTGGAGTATTTCCATAATGACCTCCGGTTAATAATCAAAAAGACACTGGAACTGTCGAATTCCCGGGGATCGGCCTCGTTAAAAATTTAGAGGCAGATTGTTAAAAAATTGAGAATCCAATCAGTACAATGTTATTTAGCAATAGGTGTGCCATAAATAAACTACTGCTTTATATGTGATATCTATCAACAAAATGACGATTTCAATAGCCATTGAACATGATACAATGTCTAAATACTATAGATATTAAAGGAAAGATGATGGAGAACAGAATTACCTTGCGCCATCTTGAGGCGTTCCGCGCCATTATGGTGCGAAAGACGGTTACCGGCGCGGCAGACATGCTTGAGGTCACACAACCCGTGGTGACCCGACTGCTCTCTGATCTGGAAGAACGAATTGCAATCCCTCTTTTCACCCGAACCAAAGGGCGTCTGTTGCCCACACCAGAAGCCATGCTTTTATGCACTGATGTTGAGCAGTCATTGATAGGTATAGAGCGGATCGTTAATGCCGCCAGCAATATCAAGGCGCTGCAGATGGGACATCTGGAAATTGCCGCAGCTCCCGTTATGGCTTTGTCATTATTGCCTCACGCAATAAAAAGCTTCACGAATGAACACCCAGATGTTGTGGTTACCATGCATATGCACAGTTCGGCGACTGTGCTGGACATGATTCAGCGTGACCGCTGCGATTTAGGGTTCGCTATGTTGCCTATGAAGACAACCCGGAATGGAAACAGTGAGACAATATTGCGTGCAAAAATGGTGGGAGTCGTGCCTGTAAACCATCGGCTGGCGAATAAACGGATTTTGTCTCCAGAAGATTTTGAGGGAGAGAGTTTTATCTCTCTTTCACCGTTGATGGCTGAACGCACTAAGATCGATTCTCTAATGCTGTCGCATGGCGTCAATCGGCGCATCAATGTTGAAACTCAGATTTCCGAAGCGATTATCAAGCTGGCAGAAGCGGGAGTCGGTATTTCTATCATCGATGCATTGACGGCAAGTGTCTATACAGGAGGTATGCTCAAGTTCATCCCCTTTGAGCCCGCAATCATTGATTCTTACGCACTCGTCATTTCACAACGCAATTCATCCACTCTCATTCTAAAGCCATTTGTTGATCATGTACGGCGTGAAATCCGCAAGATATTACCTGCTCACCTGATTGTCTGAGGAAAATGTGGGACTAGTGTCACGTTCGAAGTTTACCTGAACTCAGAAAAACCGAGCATTACCTGGAGCTAATTTTTCTGTACGAACGTGGTTTTGCTTAAATGATTACTCACCCACACAATAATCTTGCTGATTATCCAGCTGATTTTTCGGGAAGCACACAACGAAAATATCATCAACTTAAAATCCATTCAGCGTTATGTCGACCTGAGCGCTGATGAGTGAGTCAGCGCCCACGCCTGTGTGGTTATTTTGCCTTCAAACTGGCTGGGCCATTTAATTGCCAAAATGCCCCATATCAAAGCATTAATTGCACCAACATAGTTCCCTCCTCCCCTTTTCAGGGCTAACTCAGGCATTACTTCGTGATGTCTTTTCAATAAATTCTTTTTTTATCGCTTTTGCATAACATTTCTCTTTTTTAAACGATTTATTATAGTTTTCCAATCACACCTCAGTGTAAATGCATAAATACTGCATATTTATGCATTTTAAGCCATTGTTTTTAAAATATAAATAGTGTAACTATAAATTTTATTCACTTTATGGCACGTTAGCTGCTCTATACTGACCATCAGACATCTACGAGACAGAAGTAAAGATTACCGGCCCAGGAATGCATAATAAATTCTTTTAAAACATAGCATTAACAAACAACCATAGGATGTCAGACCAGCAAAAAAAAACATCAAGCCTATGTTTTAACAGATTATGTCCAGTTCAGTTAAAAACAGGGGCTTAAAACTCATATAAACAGTTTTTCATAACAGCAATTTCAGATAGCAGAGGTCTGTATGAAACAAGCAACACCAATAACCCGCAGCAATTTCGACGACTGGATAGTACCTGTGTATGCCCCCGCCGAGTTTATTCCGGTACGCGGCGAAGGCTCCTGCCTGTGGGACCAGCAGGGGAAAGAATTCATTGACTTCGCGGGCGGGATTGCGGTCAACGCGCTCGGGCACGCGCACCCGGTGGCGGTGAAGGCGCTGACCGAACAGGCAAGTAAGGTTTGGCATCTGGGCAATGGCTTCACCAACGAACCGGTGCTGCGACTGGCGAAACAGCTGATCGACGCCACCTTCGCCGACAAGGCGTTTTTCTGCAACTCCGGCGCGGAAGCCAACGAAGCAGCGCTGAAACTGGCGCGCAAAGTGGCCCACGATGGCGGTGCGGCAGACAAAAACCGCATCATCGCCTTTAACAACGCCTTCCATGGTCGTACGCTGTTTACTGTCAGCGCTGGCGGTCAACCGAAATATTCAAAAGACTTCGCGCCTCTGCCCGGTGGTATCGACCACATTCCGTTCAACGATCTAACCGCCGCTGCCTTGGCGATCGACGATCATACCTGCGCGGTGATTGTCGAGCCCATCCAGGGCGAAGGCGGCGTGCTGCCGGCGGACACTGTTTTCCTGCAAGGACTGCGAGAACTGTGCGATCGCTACGACGCGCTGCTGATTTTTGATGAGGTTCAGACTGGCGTCGGCCGCACCGGTGCACTTTATTCCTACATGGATTACGGCGTAACGCCCGACGTGCTGACCACAGCCAAAGCACTGGGCGGCGGCTTCCCAATTGGTGCCATGCTTACCACCGAACGGCTGGCTCAGGTGCTATCTGTTGGCACTCATGGTACGACCTATGGCGGCAACCCACTGGCAACAGCTGTGGCCAGTGCGGTGTTCGATTTCATCAATACCCCGGAAGTACTGGATGGGGTGCATGAGCGCCATCAGCGTTTCGTTGATGGCCTGAATCGTCTCAATCACCAATTCCCGGTATTTGTCGATATTCGCGGCCGCGGCCTGCTGCTGGGTTGCCAGCTTCGCTCCGAATATACCGGTAAGGCCAAACAGTTAACCCAACTGGCCAGTGAAGAAGGTCTTCTGCTTTTGATAGCCGGACCAGACGTGGTTCGCTTTACACCGTCTTTGATCATTCCTTTCGCGGACATCGACGCAGGTCTGGCACGACTGGCACGAGCACTGGCGCGGTTTTGCCATTAAGAAGAGGTTCACATCATGATGATCATTCGCCACGCCGAACCGCGCGATCTGGCCGACCTGTTGGCGCTGGCTGATAAATCCGGTATCGGGCTGACGTCACTGCCGCGCAACGCAGAGATGCTGGCGGCACGTATTGAACGGACACGCAAAACGCTGTCGGGCGAACTGCCCCAAGGGGAGCAGGGATACCTGTTCGTGCTGGAAGATACTGAATACGAGCGCGTAGTGGGCGTCAGTGCGCTGGAAGTGGCGCTGGGCCTGGCCGAACCCTGGTACAACTTTCGCGTCGGTACCCAGGTGCATGCATCCAAAGAGCTCAACATCTACAAGGCGTTGCCGACGCTGTATCTCAGCAATGACCACACTGGCTACAGCGAGCTGTGTACGTTATTTCTCGACCCGGACTATCGCCATAGCCTTAACGGCAAACTGCTGTCCAAAGTGCGCTTCCTGTTTATCGCCGCCTTCCGTCAGCATTTCGCCCTCAAGGTATTGGCCGAAATGCGCGGCTACTCCGATGAACAGGGGCGTTCGCCGTTCTGGGAAGGGCTGGGAAAACACTTCTTTGCGATGGAATTCGCGAACGCCGACTACCTGAGCGGCACCGGACATAAGACGTTCATCGCCGAGCTGATGCCTCGCCATCCGTTGTACGTGGATTTCCTGCCCGCCGATGCTCAAGAGGTAATTGGCAGAGTACATCCACACACCGCCCCGGCACGCCGGGTGCTGGAGTCCGAAGGACTGCGCTATCAGGGCTATGTCGACATTTTCGATGGCGGTCCAACGCTGGAAGCAGAGCTGGATAAACTACGGGCGGTGAAAGAGAGCCGCCGGGTAGAGGTAACACTAGGAACTGCCCCGGCAGACATGTCTGTCTGTCTGGTGGCCAATGACAACTACCTCAATTATCGTGCTCTGTTGGTGGCGGACGATCTGAGCACTGGCACGGTGCGACTGAGCGCCGTTGCCGCCAAAGTGCTGGGCGTGCGCCCTGGCGCTCAGGTACGTGCAGTGCCCCTTAACTCCCCGGAGACACACTGATGTCATATACTGGTTTGTTTATCAACGGCGTCTGGCGGCAAGGCCGCGGCGCTGAATTTATCAAAACCGATCCTCTGGACAACCAGCCATTGTGGCAAGGACATGCCGCAGATGCGACGGACATTTCCGATGCGTGCGCCTCGGCGCGTGCGGCATTTCCTGCCTGGGCAAGGCTCACGCTGGAGCAGCGTACAGCAGTAGTGGAACGTTTCGCCGCGCTGTTGAAACAGCACAAGGCGCAGTTGGCGGCTGTCATCAGCCGTGAAACCAGCAAACCGCGTTGGGAAACGCTAACCGAAGTCCAGTCAATGATCGGCAAGGTTGGTATCTCCTTGCTGGCTTACCAGCAGCGCACTGGCGAAAGCCACACGTCGATGGACGGTGGCGCAGCCTCTCTGCGCCACCGTCCGCACGGCGTACTGGCGGTGTTCGGCCCCTACAACTTCCCGGGCCACCTGCCGAATGGCCACATCGTTCCCGCTCTGCTGGCAGGCAACTGTGTGGTGTTCAAGCCGAGTGAACTGACTCCGTTCACCGCCGAAGAAACAGTCAGGCTATGGCAACAGGCTGGGCTGCCTGACGGCGTACTGAACCTAGTTCAGGGCGGACGCGGCACCGGAGAAACGCTGGCCGCCAGTCCGGCCATCGACGGCCTGCTGTTCACCGGCAGCGCAGGCACCGGTTATCAACTACATCGCCAGTTGGCAGGTCAGCCGGAGAAAATTCTGGCGTTAGAAATGGGCGGTAACAACGCACTGATTATTGATGAAGTTACCGACCTGGACGCGGTGGTTCATCTGGCCATTCAGTCCGCTTTCATCTCCGCCGGCCAGCGCTGCACCTGTGCCCGCCGTATGCTCATAAGGCGTGGCGCACAAGGGGATGCCTTCCTGCAACGACTGGTGGACGTAGTTAGCCGATTGCTCGTTGGGCGCTGGGATGCCGAGCCACAGCCGTTTATGGGCGGGGTAATATCCGCCCTGGCGGCAGACCATATGATGGCAGCGCAACAGGGGCTACTGGCGCTGGGCGCTAAAGCACTGCTGGCCATGACCCGCCCGGAAGGCGGCAACGCGTTGCTTATGCCAGGCATTCTCGACGTCACCGACGTGGACGGCGTGCCGGATGAAGAGTATTTCGGTCCGCTGACCTTGGTCACGCGCTACGACGATTTCGACCAGGCGCTACGCCTCGCTAACCATACCCGTTTCGGGCTGGCGGTGGGGCTGGTAACACCTGACCGTGAACTATTCGACCGCCTGCTACTGGAAGCGCGCGCTGGCATCGTTAACTGGAATAAACCCCTGACCGGTGCATCCAGCGCCGCGCCGTTCGGCGGCGTTGGCGCGTCGGGTAACCACCGCGCCAGTGCCTTCTACGCAGCTGATTACTGCGCCTGGCCGATGTCCTCGTTGGAAAGCGATACCCTCACGCTGCCCGCCGCACTGTCGCCCGGCCTGTCGCTGACGGATTAATGGAGAGCATAATGTCTGGATTTGAAGTGAATTTTGACGGGCTGGTGGGGCCAACGCACCACTACGCCGGACTGTCCTTCGGTAACGAAGCCTCGACACGTCATCAGCGAAGCGTCGCCAACCCGAAACTGGCCGCCAAACAGGGACTGCTGAAAATGAAGGCGTTGACTGAGATGGGACTGCAACAGGGAGTACTGGCGCCGCAGGAGCGTCCGCACCTGCCGCAGTTGCGCCGCCTCGGCTTCAGCGGCAGCGACGAATCGGTGCTGGCGCAAGCGATGAAGTATGCACCGCAACTGCTCTCGGCGCTCAGTTCAGCATCGTCGATGTGGACGGCCAACGCCGCCACCGTCTCGCCCTCGGCGGACAGCGCCGACGGCCGTGTGCACTTCACAGCCGCCAACCTCAATAACAAATTTCACCGCGCGATCGAGGCAGATACGACCACCGCGGTATTGCGCGCCATGTTCTGCGATGAACGCTATTTCGCCCATCACAAGGCGCTGCCGCAGGCGGCACTGTTCGGTGACGAAGGTGCAGCCAACCACAACCGTCTTGGCGGTGCTTATGATAGCCGCAGCGTGCAGGTATTCGTTTACGGTCAGCAGCAATTCGGCGGCGAACCGGGGCCGCGGCGCTATCCCGCGCGTCAGACGCGGGAAGCCAGTGAAGCCGTAGCCCGCCTGCATCAGCTCGATCCGGCGCACACGGTGTTCGTGCAGCAAAATCCTGAGGTTATCGATCAGGGCGTATTCCATAACGACGTGATCGCCGTCAGCAACCAACAGGTACTGTTCCACCATCAGCAAGCGTTCCTTCATCAAACCCAGGCGCTGGATGAAATACGCCGCAAAATGGCGACGCTGAAGTTGGAACTGATGGCAATTGAGGTGCCAAAGGAACAAGTGTCTGTGGCGGATGCGGTGAGCACCTACCTTTTCAACAGTCAACTACTGACTCGTCCTGACGGTGGCATGACCATCGTGGTGCCGGAGGAATCTCGACAACACGCTGGGGTGTGGCGCTACCTGACCGAGATGGCCACCTCGGGCGGCCCGATCAACGATATTAAGGTGTTCGACCTGCGCGAAAGCATGCGCAACGGCGGCGGCCCGGCCTGCCTGCGGCTGCGGGTGGCGCTCAACGAGCAGGAGTTGGAGTCGGTGAACCCACGGGTGATGATGAATGATGCACTGTTCTCCACCCTTAACCTGTGGATAGACAGGCACTACCGCGATCGCCTGACGCAGGAGGATCTGGCCGATCAGCAACTGTTGCGCGAAAGCCGCACAGCACTGGACGAGCTGACAACCATTTTAGGGCTGGGATCAGTTTATCCGTTCCAACGATAAGCGAGGTGAACAATGAACGATTTTCTGGCGCTGACGCTGCGCGGTGAAACGCCGGCGCAGCAGAGCGGCGAGCAGCACGGCCTGCGCTGGCGCTGGCTGGGGCAAGGGCTGCTGGAGCTGATGCCGCAAGCGGACTACCGGCGGACGGTGGTGATATCCGCCGGGGTGCACGGCAATGAAACCGCGCCCATCGAACTGCTGAACCAGCTGACCGACGACCTACTGACTGGACGCCTGCCGTTGGCTGTGCGTCTGCTGCTGATCCTGGGCAACCCGCCGGCGATGTGCGCTGGCAAGCGCTATCTCAATGACGATATGAACCGGATGTTTGGCGGCCGTCACCGCCAGTTCGCCGCAAGTGGCGAAACGGCGCGGGCGCGGCAACTGGAACAGGTGCTGACGGCATTTTTCTCAGTGAATCCTTCGCCGAACAACGTGGAGCGTTATCACTACGACCTGCACACCGCCATCCGCGAATCGGTGCTGCCGCGTTTTGGGCTATTACCATTTCAGTCCCGACCTTATAACAAAAGTCTGCTGACCAGTTTAGACGCGGCGGAACTGGATGCTTTGGTAGTACACCGTGAACCGGGCGGTACCTTTAGCCACTTCAGCAGTGAGCAGTTGTCGGCAGCCAGTTGCACGCTGGAGCTGGGCAAGGCATGGCCGTTCGGCCAGAATGATCTGTCGCAGTTCCGCGCCATTGACAACGCCCTGCGGGCTGTGGTGAGCGAATCTGTTCTGCAAGTTCGAAACATTCAGGCGATGCGGCTATTCAGCGTTGTCCGATCGCTGATTAAACGCAGCGATGATTTCAAACTGCATCTGCCAGCCACCACGCCCAACTTTATGAGTTTTGGGCGTGGTACGCTGCTGTGCGAGCAACCTGGGGAAGAATACCGCGTTGAGCACGAACGAGAGTGGATCCTGTTTCCCAACCCCAATGTCGCGCCGGGACTACGCGCCGGCATAGTGCTGAAGGAGGTAGAGGGCATTAAACTGCCAATAACAGCAGACTATAGGGCGATAACAATTTGATATTTATATAATGATTAATTCGTTTTGTTTTATCAGGGTAGATAAGCACTCTCTGTATTGACATAAAAAGATCATGTGGTTTCACACGAAAACAAACCACCGGATTAATACATTACCTGTCAGATTGCGCTTATTTTAAAAAAATACATAAAACAGGTTTCCCAGCGATGAGCCGTGATGTTAACAATCCCAGAAGCAGTCTACCGCAGCTTATGCAGTATAAAAATGCTGAACATTAGGCTCTTTTGCCTATATATGTAAATTTTACTGACATCCTACTTCCCAAGATACCCAGTTACCGCACACTGTCGCTGTGAGTTGTTTACTCAAGCGCTGCTCAATCACGGTTTTCTAGGGTACCGACCCTGACCCAAAATCCTGCTCCATTCAGAAACAGAAATCAGGCATAATATTCACTCCCCTGATCGGACTCAATCGTTTCTTCTTGAGTCTATCCATATCAAGAGTGGTACGTTCCTGACGCGACATGACTTCGGCGAACTCAGATTTCTGGGCCATTATCCAAACTAGGACAGGCATATCGCCCGTATCACAAGTATGTAGCCGCATCCCCCGGTTATGACGGTGCCAGAACTAAGCAGGAGCATCCATGTATTTCGGTCGGATGAAATAATCGCAGATGTCCTCGCATGTGTGGCTGCAGGCGCAGCCGAAATACATGTACACCCCAGATCTGAGACAGGAACAGAAAGTCTGTGGGCGGTTGATACAACTGTGAATGCTATCAGGAGGGTATGTCCGGGAACCCTGATCGGGGTCTCAACCGGAGGCTGGATTGAAGGCTGCACAGAAAATACCAAAAGTGCAATTTTTGCATGGAAACTCAAACCGGACTATGCCTCAGTAAATCTCTCTGAGACCGACTCAGCAGAGATTGTAAACCTGCTCTGCGAGAGACATATTGCCGCTATCAGCGACATCCCGTATCAGGGAAAGTACCTTTTTGTTTAACACACTCAGTTCCTTATAAAGGGTCAGTACTCCGTCGAATTAGCAAGGGCGCTTTACGTCAGCGATAGCGGGCCATCAACACGGGAGTCAACGAGCAGACAACCAGCTTCTTCGAGCCACGAGTGAAGGCTACGTAGAGATGCCGGGCATCCATCTCTTCAGGAGCAGTTATGACGGCCACTTCCGCCTCCAGCCCCTTCAACAACAGAGTACTGCCAATGGCACGTCGCGTAAGGGGCCTGCTCTCGTGCCGGTTTCGTTCGCGTTCCCGCACCGTGGCATCGGCAAAACTGCAACTGCCTCCTGCAGCCATTTGCATCGCGCGTAGACAGCAATACAAAACATCCGGACGATAGACCCGGGCATTGTTTTGCCGGGTCAACGCGCGCAGAGCCTCGGCAGCCAGGGTGAAGCTTGGGGCATTCGCGAAAGCGATCAGTGCGGCTTCTGCCTCTGTAGCAGGATTGCGTGCAGTCCCCCGGCGTAAGCTCTCCAGTCGGGGTTGCAAGGCAGCAGCGCCGACCTGCGTCATCACCTCCGCGGCAAACTCCACCAGACGAGTCAGTGCGTCGGTAGCCTGCAGGTTAAACGTCGTTCCAAACAACGTGAGATCGGCCAGGTCAACGGGCTCTACAGCAGTCGCCCCCGGTGTCTGACTGGCCATTTGCCGACGGCCACGAGGATTGCGGCTGTCACCAATCACCAGCACGTCTCCATCCTGCGTAACAGCCTGTGTTAACGCAGCGGTGAGCCGTTGCTGAATGGCAGTAGCCGGCTGCAACGCGACCCAGACGACTTCTGCTGGCGCCTGGCGCAGATCAATGCCACCTCCAGCCAAGAGTATTCGCCGGCACTCCAGAAGCCACTGGCCAAACTCAGACGTGCCTGCGTTCGTCCAGCGCCAGGGCTCATTCAGCTCACCGATAGCAGGAAAATACGGAAGTACGTCGGTATTCCAGTCCACCAGTTGGTTACCGCGAAAGCCGAAGATAGCCTGCATCGGGTCACCAAGGACGCAGGTGGGGAACACCATGGAAAGTGCTGTCACCAGAGCGTGTTGCACAAGATTGCAGTCCTGATACTCATCGACAATCAGGTGGGCATAACTTGCCGCGAGGACCTCATTGAGGTGCCCACTTTGCAGTAAATGCCTGGCAGCAAGGCGTATTGCCGGGTAATCGGCTCCTGGATTCCGGAGCTGGAGGACGTCAGCGGCAACAGCACTTCGCTGCGGAAACATCGCCACCAGCCGCATGGAAAAACCATCGATTGTGGCAATGTGGTAAGCCGAAGCGGGCACTCCGGCTTTTTGCATGCGCAGACGCAGTGTCGTGACACCCGCATTGGTATGAGTGAGGATGAGAACCGGCTTTGCCCCGGTATGTTGGGACAGTGTATCGGCGATGAGTTGCGTCTTGCCACAACCTGCAGGGGCCGTGATCGCGCCTCGACGAAAAGTGAATAAATTGTACTTAGGCGGCATGGGCCCACCAGTAGAGGCGATTGATCAGAGCGACAAATTCTGCCTCTGAGATTTGGCTATAGGGACCGAGAATATCGCGTGCCACATCCTCGAACTTGGTGACCGATTTAAACCAGCCGTTTCGACGATTACGCGCTGCCAGCCCCAGTAGCTGTCGCGTTGCTAGAGAATATGGCACACCTAGCTGTTGACGCTGCTGCCGGATTTGGGCGAGAGTCAGTCGTCCGTTTGACTGAGTCTGGATATGCGCAGCCACCAGATCTTCTTCCACAAGGTCTATGGCCCGCTGAAGCAGAGCATCCACACCCGCATCCGGTAGGCTCAGAAACAGCTCGTCCTCCAGAGCACGTCCTTCTCGCCAAGTGATGTACTCCCCACCGGCATTCACGTATGCCTGCACGGTCGCCACAGTGGGCGGCTTATCCGCATCAACCATGACCAATACCCGATAACCAAGCTGGCGCAATGCGAGTCCGCGAACAAAGCATCTGTCAGGCTCTCCGCCGCCGACATTCACATACGCAGTCCCAGCGGCCAGCATTGACGCTCCATTTGCGCTTGTCCAGAAATGGTCCAGGCCACGGATCAGGCCGACTTCACTAGCGCCTTCGCAGACAATGACGCTTCGGGCGAGAAAAGCTTCCGGATCAGCCCTGACAGTGCTTTGAATATCATCAGCGACGCCTACCTGGAGAACCCAATGTGCACCATCCGGAGACTTGCGTACCACGAAGAGCTGATTGCCGTTAAGCTCGCGGACAGCAACCGGAGAATGGGTGGTCAGAAATACCTGAAGGGGTGGGGGATTTTCCTTCGCACCAAGGGAATTCAACAATCGGGTAAGACGATGCGGCTCCAGTCCGTACTCCACTTCGTCGACCAGAGCGACAGACGCCAGCTGTGCTGCTGCACGCTGCATACCTGCGACGAGTAGACGGGACGAACCTGTACCCAGTGAGCGCAAGGGCACACCTGTCGCATCGTGCAGCGCAATAGCACCGTCTCCAATGGATACCGCGTGCGCGTCCAGTAATGCCTGAGCGCTACCACCGACAGGCACGCCAAGTTCATTGGCTCTCTGAGTCACGATTTGCAGTGTTGCAGCCAGCTGTATACCGGCCTGACCGCCGAAACTGGTTCGGGCTTGGCGTGCTGCATTGGCCAATTCAGCGCCAAGGTTTGGACGCTCCTCGGTCAGGCGATTGAGTACCGAACCCCGTGTCCATGACAGGTTGGAGCTGGCATAAGTCCCGAGCCGAGCTGGGGCTAACAGCAACCGATCCTTCCAGGCAATGTTGCGCTCCTGCCCTTGTGCCTGAGCGCGCTGTGACACCAGCGACCAGACAGGCTCCAGCTCGCTATCCACCGTCAAACGTAAGCAAAGAACCGTTTCCAGACCCTGTTCAGGTTCTTCGGTGACCAGTCCGTTTGCACGGTTGAAGGCCTGTAAATAATTTCCGTACGAATCCAGACGCATCAGGGCATCGGGCAACGAGCCAAGCGTCAGCGTAATGCTGATGGGCTGGGCGATATCCAGCCCATAAAAATCAGTATCGGCGAAACTGATATTGCGGCGGGCGCCAAGGCAAAGGTCAATCGCATCGAGAATCGTGGTCTTGCCGCTATCTCCAGGGCCAATCAGACAGTTGAGACCTGGTGAAGGTTGCCAGTTCAGTAAGCGGATGGTTCGGAAATTCTGGATCTCGACTTTGCAAATTCTGACCACAGACCTGCTCCTTAATTATTTTTTTCCTCACTTGCGGCATGATCGCAAAAAACAGCCACAAAAGAGATATAACGCGCCGAAATATATTACTCTCTCAATTAGCAAGGAGCTAAACATGGATATCTACCATGCTGTTTTATCTGCTCGTTTCCTGATCTACACCCCAAACCGATGGCATATGCTGGGAACACACTGTCAGTCTTTTGCTCGTTAAGTGTACCGGTATTGTCCACCGTGCACTATTCGTTTCACTTAAGCTGACCATTGATTAAGACACTGTAGTATTAACCATGTCTGCTTATGGCACGAAGTTGCCGTAAGCAAGGATGATGGGCAGTTGCGAGCGAGGAGCAAGCCTACCTATCGGGTATTGAGTAACACAGAGGTGACCATCAAACTCGTGACAACTATCGTCCTCATTCCACCACCATTCTTGTCAATTTTCTTCTTCCCCGAGTAACCAAGCACCAAGCACCAAGCACCAAACAAATCACGATTCTTCCTTACTTTTGAGTTTGTCGGCGATATCTGGATCAATACGAAACTTGGTTACTGATGCAAGTACTTGGTTTTTCCATTGGGTCTCACAGGTGATCTCTCCATTGTGTTCAAATCAATGAGTTGCCCCTGGTAGGAAATCGTGGGACATTGGATGAGTAGCATTGGGGTTATGAAATACTTCAAGTTCAAAACACCAAAATTCTTTGCCATCGCAAAGATTTATATATTCAGGTGATTGAATATCAAGATCAAAGTTGATTGGTTCCAAAGCACCTTCAGTCCTGTCAAATAAAATACCAATTCTGCGGGCTTTCACAACTGGTGGGGAAAATTCAGCCTGGATGGCCATCCGTTGAAATTTTGGCAATGTCCCAGCATTGCTAAATAAGATAGCAGACAAATTTGCTATTTCTGGATTGTTAAACAGTCCAGCCTGTATATGTTCATGGCCTATAAGTTGGTCAATCGGTAACGCAGCAGCCTTCATCCCCTGGACGTTTCGACTGTATGTGCCGTTTGCCCAAACAGATAGGCAGGAAGTGACTCGCGAGACCAGAGCATAGTGCCTCCACCGCTAAAATCAGCTATAGCGATTGTAAATGGCAACCCTCTAACATACGGTAATTTTTCATATTTTCTCTGGAGTTTAGACCTGATAGTCTTGGCGAACCGTGCAGCCATATAACCTGCTGTGCGGGCTAATCGATCTTCAGGGGGATGCTGTGTTTGAGGTAACTCCAGGCTACCCGGGCCAGTTGGATTCGCGGTGACTGCTGCAACACAAACTTTGTTATTACCGCACATAAGCATAAAGTCCGGAGATGGGTAATCTTGAAAAACTTTAATCCCCTGCTCTTTAAAGCATGCGAAGAGATATAGCGCCCAGATTCTAGAGTTGAACCTCCGGCTCTGGAGATCGGTTATGAAATTATCATCAGGTTTGGGCAATGCCAGATAAAGTTCGGCAATTAAATGAAATGTCCTCGGTACTTTATCGTGGACGATAATTGTAGAAATGCCTGACAAATATTCCGCCCACCAACCTGATCCAGTCGGGCTCTAGGTGATTGCCCAGATGGAATAGGTAATGGTCCCCCTCCCTCTGAAAGATGCTTATCCAGTTGCGCTACAGCTTCCTGCTCAGTAAAACAGGTTTTATGCTCGATAGGTACCAGAACGTAATCTTCTCGCCGCCTGAGCACGACAAGGCCATATAAGCTATTACTGAATCGAAGCACTGCGCCATATCCAAGCCCTTTTTCATTTTCCCAAGCTGAAAGGAATTCTGCATTACCATAATTTGGTCCATGTGGTAATGACATTGCAAATATTTTGAAAGACTCAATAGGCATTCTATGTAGGCTCAGTATCTTATCGGACATTTTTTCCTCTTACCGCCGCCAACCCTAAAATTCACTTAAACTGAAGCTTTCTTGATTTGAAAATAATGTTTCTGATACCAACGAGCCTGATATGCCTTCTGTTTCTTGTGTGTCTAACGCAACTATCGTATTAAGCTCGGGAAATAATTTTCTCTTTGTACTTGGTTTAATGTGTACATGTGAGATCATCGCTAAAAAACGTCTGGTTGTATAAATTGTGTCATAATGAGCAGACCCTTCACCATCGTCATACCATGAGCCTGTATCCACCACTGCAGTGTTAAGTAATGGTGATATTGCGTTGAAATTATCAGTGCGAATAGAAACAGCGAACTTGAATGGATACGAGTCTCCCTGCGCAAAGTAATCTTCCCCACGCCCATACTGCCTCGTAATCTCAACTGTTCCGCGAACCAGAAGATAGATATACACTTCATCAAGGCTGAGCAATTCAGTGGAGGCTACATTGCACCAATCGACAGTTGTCTGTGATGATAAAATATCCAGTTCGTCCGGAATGTTATTTCTTGTGACTTCATTAACTTCATTCTGAACTTCTTCAATTATTGATTCAGTAATAAGTCGCTCAAGCTCATCGAAATCATCGAATATTTTATTACACAGTTGTATGAGCAGTTTGGCACGTTCAAAAAACAGCTTGGGGTTACTATCAAAAGAATGTTCGCTAATATGGGTGTAATCGTTTAACGAAGCATAGTTTTTATTAAACCAGCCTATACCAGCCTCTAGAATTTCGAGAGCTGCCTCATCAAGAAGCTGATCGGGTATATGCTTCTGGGCAATGTATTTAGCTTGCTGTTTACGGGTAACAGTGGCGTTATTTTTGTTTTTAGTGAACCATGGAGACGCCATAACTCTTTCATCCGGCGCCAATCGTTTCAGCACATGATTTATCAGCTCACGCATTGCATAAGCAAAGTTGTTTAAGCGAAGAGGATTGCCGTGAGAACAGTAGTTACGAAGACTGGCGTACAGGAGTTCATACTCAAAGTCTGTTTCCAAGTGCTCCCGAAACTCTTTAATAAAATCCATTTCAAGCATTTTTTTTAGTTTCATACAAGTACCTAAGTATCAATTGATACTGGGCTGGTTAGCCCGTCATTATGTGACAGAACGCAATGATACGCTGAAGAGCGATATCTTGTCGTCGAAAACGCGTTTCGGGCCTCCCCTGGCTACGCGACTACCTGGCTACGTCAGGTTCTGTGTTTCAGTTCTTCCCTGTACAAATCCAGGACTTTTTTCGCAAACTCATCATCTTTGACATAAAAATAACACTCAGGCATACCCAGCAGCTCAGCCATCTGACACGCAAGTGAAAATTTTGGCGTATGAGTTCCCAGCTCGTATTGTGAGATACGTTGCCTTGCGGTAGCTTCTTCAATGCCAATCATCACCCCAAGCCTTTCCTGTGTCATACCGCACATCTTCCGGGCTTCTTTCAGTCTTTTCCCTATCATTGTTAATCCAGACAATCAATTTTTATCATTGACGTCTGTCTAGCATTCCTTTACATTTTATTTGTAAAGTAAAACCTTTACATCAGCCATACACCAAGGAAATCGTCATTATAATGATTGAAGCTTATGGGCTCCGTTCGCAAGACGGAGCCTTGTTTCATAGTGCGGGGCGTAAAATAGAGCAGCCAATGGCAAGTTAGCCAAAAATGTAGATTTGCTATTCGGCCAACATCTCTTTCCCCTGCAGCCACCTAATGGATAGAATTCATCTCGCCCGTGATCGCGCCTAAGTAAGCGGGAAAGAAGCATGGCTTTCAACCAGCCAATCACCAATAGCCTGATACCTAAGACGAGAAGAATCCAGGTCAGAGGTGTGGCAAGATCCTCCAACGAAAAGGACAACAATTTTGCAGTATGCGCGTTTGAATGAGATCCCCCTTCGGTGTAAACAAGTGTCTGGCTGCGACCACAGTAAAAAGTAAGCCGAACACTCAGTAACCTTTATAAAAACGAAGCAGAACAACAAAGGGCGTAAGTGAAATCTTGGACATGAGGGGAGCCGAATGGCTGTGCGTGATTGGCACTGAGTCTGCACGAAGTATACTTGAAGGGCACGCGACCCGAATTTTGTTTAGTTACCCGCTTCGTTCAGATCAAAGAAATTTCCTCGACGAAACTCAGCATACAAAATGGTGGCAACCGCTATAAAATAAGTCCATAATTAAGTCCTAACCAATTTGGTTTATCCATGAAACTTTTATTTCATCAATTGGTTAGAGCCTGGATTCAGGTCCAGTCAGAGGAGCCAAATTCTTATTTTCATGCCACTTTGCGAATCCCTATATGATTCGAATTCAATGAGTTAGCGTGAAAAGTCTTCCCGATGCATTTTCAGTTTTCCCTCCGCATCGGGAGAATTTGGTGGTCAGATTTGGGGTCAAGTTGGTTCGATGACGGAGTGACCCCCAAATGTCTCTTAACGACACAAAAATCCGCAACTTAAAACCATCCGAAAAACCCTTCAAAGTCTCCGACTCGCACGGTCTATACCTTTTGGTCAATCCAGGCGGTTCACGTCTCTGGTATCTCAAATATCGTATCGATAGAAAAGAATCCCGCCTCGGTTTAGGGGCCTATCCCGATGTTTCTCTGGCTTATGCCCGACAACAGCGTGACGGTATCCGCAAGCTGCTGGCGCAGAATATCAATCCAGCACAGCAGCGCTCTGCTGAAAGAACCCCTTCCACACCAGAAAAAACCTTCAAACATGTGGCACTGGAGTGGCATAACAGCAACCGGACATGGTCAGAGAACCACGCAACCCGCCTGCTTGCCAGCATGAACAACCATATCTTCCCGATAATTGGACACCTGCCGGTCACAGAACTGAAAACCCGCCATTTCATCGACCTGCTGAAAGGGATTGAGAAAAAAGGTCTGCTGGAAGTCGCAGCACGTACCCGGCAGCATATGTGCAACATCATACGTCATGCCGTACATCAGGAGTTGATAGAGAACAATCCGGCAGCAAATCTGGACGGTATCATCGCCCCTCCCATTAAACGCCACTACCCTGCCCTTCCGCTGGAGCGACTGCCGGAACTGTTGATTCGCATTAAGGACTACCAGCAAGGACGAGAGTTAACCCGCCTGGCCGTATCACTAACCCTGCACCTTTTCATCCGTTCCAGCGAACTGCGTTTCGCCCGTTGGTCTGAGATCGATTTCAAAAATAGAATCTGGACCATTCCTGCCACTCGCGAGTCCATCCCCGGTGTCCGCTACTCTGGGCGTGGTGCAAAAATGCGTACTCCACATATCGTTCCACTCTCCTGTCAGTCTATTGCTATTCTGAAACAGATACGGGAAATATCCGGGCATCAGGTGTTGGTATTCCCCGGCGATCACAATCCGTATAAACCGATGTGTGAAAACACGGTCAACAAGGCGCTACGCCTGATGGGTTATGACACAAAAGATGAAATCTGCGGCCACGGGTTTCGGGCAATGGCCTGTAGTGCCCTGATGGAGTCTGGGCTGTGGCCGCAGGATGCGGTTGAACGGCAGATGAGTCACCAGGAGCGTAACAGCGTTCGAGCGGCTTACATCCATAAAGCAGAATATCTCGATGCCCGTAAAGCGATGATGCAATGGTGGTCGGATTATCTGGATATGTGCCGGAAAGAGTATGTGCCGCCTTATATTTGTGGGAAGGAAATCAGTTACACAATGAGATAGCCCTTCTGACAAAATAAACCTCAAAAAAAGCCGTATCAGTCTGTACTGGTACGGCATTTTTCTGGCTTTAATTCGGAGAAATTGTTAAGCCGTTTATGAGCATCTTCAACCGGATTAACTTGCGTGAATCGAAAGTGTGAGGTCCTCTTCTTATACAAAACTATTCACGGAAACGGCTTAGGTCTGTTATGAGCTGGGAGAAACGGACGTTACCTGCCTGTTCAATTTGATGATACAGGGGAGATCCCAATTATCGATTCAATCCGCACAGCCAGGTCGCTAGCACGGATTCTTTCTTAATTTTCCCTCCAGTTATACACTTTAGTTATTCTGTCCAGCGCCAACCATCCGGCAGTGGCAAGGCCAAATTGGTGGCAGCAATCTAGGGTTAAGCAGTAGCAAAACTGCAAAGCCTGCTATGTTGTATATTCTAGTGACAAGTCGAGCTTTAAGGGGTTTATATGAGCAAGTCGCTTGAAGCAATCCTTTCGGTACGCCGCGCGGAAGAAGATGAAGCAGAATTAGTGCGTGAGATAGTGTGTGCTGCCTATTCCAAATGGATTTCGGTTATTGGTCGCGAACCGACGCCCATGACGGCTGATTTTAACAAAACCGTCCGTGAGCATGATATTAATCTCGCTATTGTCGCAGGGGAAGTTGTCGGCCTGATCGAAGTATGGCCAGGTGCCGATCATTTCTGGATAGAAAATATAGCGGTCCATCCGCACTGGCAGGGAATGGGGATCGGGCGTACATTGCTGGCGCATGTTGAAAGTAAGACTGCTCAATCGATGCTTGGGGAAATCCGCTTGCAGACGAACGAGGCGTTCGAGGCGAACATCGCACTATATACAGCGCTCGGATATAAAATCGATAGACGTGAACCGTTCAAAGGTGGCACGACCGTTTTTATGAGTAAAAAACTGACCACGGTATAAAGTTCTCTTGGATAATTTTAACGTTGGTTTCTGACTCTGATCTGCCCGGTGAAGGATTAAGGGCAGTTATCAGCGAAAACATTTATTTTTCAAGTAAATTTTAGCGATCAGTACATTTTTGAAATTTAAAATCATGTAAGTAAGTTTAATTTGAAGTCTTTCCTAATTTTATTGAATGCCAACTCACAAAGATATTCAGCTTCCTTGGGAGTTTCTGCGATAGAAAATATAAATCCTATCATCGAGTTTTTGTGTATCACCTCACCTGACCTAGCAATTATTCTCGATTCAAGAATATCTGGCAAGTTATCTTTAATCCAGTTTGGTGTAAAATCTGAAGGTAAAATTTGCTCAGCATTGCTGAACAAACATAAAGAACTAACAGCTGTATTTTTTAAAGCTTTAGGTGGAACTGTAGGTTGACCTGCAAAAATATTTAACAAGTATTTATAAATATTTTCACCACCGGTTACATTTCTATAAATTACTTCTAAAGGCCCTCCCATAATTCTTGGGTTTATTTCAACTAAAATAGGCTGACCATTTTGAATTATCAACTCGACATGCGCCATACCCAAATCTAAACCCAGTGCATCAACAACAGATTCAGCATATTTAGTTACTTTTTTGTAAAGATCTTCAGATATGCCACTGGGCATCCCAGAACCTAGTTCGAAAGCATCATTCAATAAACTACGTTTTCTAGAGGTAGTCATAAATGCTTCAGACTTATTACCTAAACAAGCAACTTCAACTGATATAAGCTCACCATGTATATATTGTTCGATCAAAAAACCGCGTTCAGTTATAAAGTCTTTTTTATCTGAGAGCAAAGACTTCAAGGTATATCGAGCTTCGTCGTAATTTTTTACGATGAATGCGTTCAGGCTGAGTTTGCCAAATGAAGGTTTAATTACAGCAGGATATTTCCCAGTGTACTTATCTAAGTCGTCAAGTGTAACTAAAATCTCGCAAGGTACTGATGCTATATAGTTTGATTTTATTATTTTCCGACAAATAAATTTATTCCTGCAGTTCATTAGCGCGGTGTAATTAGTTGACTTAATATTTAATTTTTTGGCAATCCAGGTCGCAAGTTCTGCCGTTAAATCCTCTAAAGGTAAAATAAAGTCAAAAGGTTTTTTTATATGAAGTTTAGCAATTATATCTAAAATATAATTTTTATCCTCTAAATGAGGAACTGATATTATTTCATTGGATTGTTGAGTCAGCGAAATATTTTCAGGGGTTTTAGGCCAAGGAGAGTAGTCGTCAATTTGGACAAAGGTAACATCAAACATCATGCTTTTAGCTGTGGGGATAGATTTTAAGCCAGATTGATTTGATTCTATAATTAATATATTCATTGATTCACCTATGAATTAGAAAACACCCTTCCCAAAGAAGTAAATGCTTCAATAAGTTCTGGTTTTGGAATTGCAAAAGAAACTCTAATGTGGCTTTGGTCAACACCAAACGCTTTACCTGGGGATACAACAATTTTATTTTTTTTTAATAATTCGTAGAATGAAAAATCTTCAATCATAGATGATCTCATAGTATTTTTTAACCATATAAATACTCCCCCACGCGGATACATAATAGGAGAAACACCATGCTCATAAAGGATGCTTAGTGCTAAATTCATATGTTCGTTTAGTCTTTCCCTAAGAATCATTAGGTTAGTTTCGTAGCCAGAATTCAAGGCATTGAATGCACGTACCTGTCCACTTATAGGGGCACTCATTGATAGAATCCAATGCTGTTTCATAATGTTGCGAATTACTTCACTATCTCCGATTAAATATCCAACACGTTCTCCAGCTAATTGCAGTGTTTTAGAGAAACTTTTTACAATAACCATTGTATTATTTCTTGTTTCCGAAGCATAGAATGGCCTGCGAGTTTCATAGAAAATATCTGAATATACTTCATCTGAAATAAATAAAGCATTCTTTGCAGTTGACTGTTCTATAGCAGTAGATACTAATTTTTTATTTGGAACCATCCCTGTTGGATTATGTGGAAAGTTCCAAATTATTGCTTTGTAATCTACTTCGGCTAACTCAGAAATAGAGTCAGTTAACTCTATTTCTGAGTTACAGTTGTAAAGATAAGGTGTAAGTCCGAATCTATTTATCAGGCTTAAATAGGGAGGGTAATAAGGGCGAGGGCACGCTATTACAGAACCGATCGGTAAATGTGAAAATATAGAGGCTAGAGCCATAGAGGCGCCAGTTGTAACGGCCACTTCTGAAGGTGAAACTTTGTGGAGTGCTGCTAACGCATCACACAAATATGGTTGACCAAATGGATTGCCATATCTTGAAAAGATAGAGCTTTCATCATTTTGATCTAAAACTATGTGTCCCAAACTGAGATCATACATCTTGGCAGCCCTCTAAATGTAAAAAAGATATACCACATTCGTCGATGGGAATTTCACAGTAAAATTTATTACTATGATGAAGTTTATCAATAATTTTTTTGTAATTTAAAAATACATTTTTAAATTTAGCGACTGAGCAATCATGTGCAAGTATAAACTTATTGCTTGGTGGCTTCTCTAAGATTGACTTAAGTAACTCATTATAATCATCTTTTCCGTTTAATGGGTTGTCAATATCGATGAAATATATACTGCTTTTGCCATCATCTTCCGTAATAAACTCTTTGGCATCCATTAAGATATGTTCTATATTTGAATTTTTATTGATCTTATTAAAGTTTTCGGTTGAAATATTTAAATATTCCTCATTAATATCAACACAACTTAACAAGATATTATTAGAACCTTTATTTGTTTTTTTATGATAGTCTTGCGCGCCACAAAGGATCCATGCTGATGCATAACCCGTATAGCTTCCTAAAGATATGATTGATTCAGGGACAGTTATCCAACCAAATGCGTAAAGAAGCCTACACATAGCAGGAGTTATAGTTGTTGAAAGAATATTAAAGTTTTGATTTATCTCTTTTCCGGCAGAAGAAAAAAAGGCCCAATCTACAGATTGATTAGAAGAGATCCTCAACCCATCATTGGATAAGTTTTCCAATAGTCTATCAATAATACCCTCAACTGTATTCATTAGATTCGCCTTATAGCTCTATTGATTTAATCAGTTGTACTAGAGCATTCAAAATAAGAATTTCTGAAGTTTCAAGATCAAAAGATGCGGAGCGCGGATTAGGAATAGGTATAATCCTTTCTGCCGGTAGCGCACCAGTTGATACAAGTATACTGTATGTTTGTTCAGCCGTCCGTAGTGTGGTCAGATTGTCCGTGCCTACAGAAAAACCTGCAAAATATTTACCTTTAAGAACTGTCTCAGGTTCTAGTGAGTCATAGTGAGCTCCACAAATTAAATCTATAAGATTTTTAAAGCATCCTGATACTCCGCTCCAGTAACCTGGTACTCCCAGAAAGACCCCTTTGGCTTTAACTAGATCAGTTAACAAGTTATTTAAATCTAAGCTATTATAAAGTTTTGTTTCTCTGGCATCAAAAAAAGGCAGGTCCATATCTCTAATGTCATAATATTTAAAACTATCATAATGAGGAGTTACTTTTTCAAGTGCATTGTTTAAAAGTGTGCGTGTTGCACTGTTACCCTGTACAGAAGGTGCAGGTTTTCTAGTTGCATTTATAACAACAATCATCGATGGCCTCATGATTAAGCTATAGCAGGATTAACTAACTGTTTGTTCAGATTACTTACAGGAATATCCTCTAAATCAACCTCGGGTATATAAGCTGGAAGTTTCCATAATGGAGATAATGGTGTGCATGAATTTTTGCTAATTTTATCCTTTATATCGACTACATGTTCATCTAAACCCAAGGAATTTAGCATGTCAAAGTAGTAGTTTATCTCTGAATACTTACCTAAAGCGATTAAGGTGGAAATTACTCCTGTAACATGACTTATAAGTCCAGAGCCCAACCTTGCTGCATATGTTATGTCCAAACCTTCCTTAAATATAAAATATGCTTTGTTATAATTTTGAGTCATAAAGTAATAATAACCAATAAGCCTTTTAACATGATCGGCCATAAATGGACAACTTAATACCTCGTCAGCTTCAATGACTCGAGAAATATGTAGAAAAGCCCCATTGAAATCCTTTGCTCTCATCCTTAAACCGGCCATCCGGTAATTTATTGTCATCTGGCCTCTAGCACTTTGCTGGTCTCTTAAAGCAAAACGTTCAAAAACATTTTCAAATACGCTTATTGCAGCATTATAATCACCGCGCATTTCCATCAAAAAAGCTGCATTTGCCAGTAAATTGAATCTTAGATATGCACTTGCTGGATTTTCAAGCTCGCTTATTAGCCAAAAAGCTTCATTAACAAGCGCGAAGGCTCGTTGATAATCGTCATCATTTTTTGTTTTCTTCCACGATAACGCGTTTAAGAGAGCAATTCCATTTTTTAACCATGCTTGTTCAACTAAAACTTCTGGTGTCTTTGGTACCTGTTCTAGATATCGCATTCCTTTTTCATATTGCGTTAGTGCTAGATTTGAATTGTAGAGGCGTTTGGCGTATATCAACCCAGCCATGTAACAAATTTTAGCTTTTGTGACAGGATCTGAGGTAATTATTTCGGCCTGTTCGGAATAAGAAATAGCTTCTATATAAGAGCCTGTATTAACAGCACTTAAAGACAGCAGTCTTAAAGACTCTGATTTCTCTTGAGGATCTTTCGTACAATCATGAAGTTCCTCAGCCCAATGGAAACAGCCATCATAGTTCTGCATAACAAGCGCACGACTAATATCTAAAACATTTTTTGGCTTTGAAGATTTAAGCACTTTAACAGGCATCGATGTATCATATTTAGCTTGGTAAAGGGGCGGATAGTTAACTTGGGGCTTAATAATCACATGAAAAATTTGTTTTAATAAATTTGATCTTGGAGTTGATTTTGTTGCTAATTCACTATTTTCTAAATAAATTGATCTTGAAACATCTCCTCCGCCCCAATGCCATTTCAACTTTTCTGTATTAGGTAGTAATAAAACTGCCCTACAAAGTATTTTCAATGATGGGCGATCAATTTCATCAAAATCTTGAACAATAGCATCAGTTATTTCACTCCCGCAGAGTACCCTGTTCAGTTCTTTAGCAACCTGGTCAATTACAGTTGCCGTATAGACGCTTTCACGACTAATTCTTCTTAATACAGCAAACTGGACAGCATCAGCAGTAAAATTGCTATCGCTTAAAGCAAAATCCTCTGATTGTGAGTCACTTACTGTTCGAACTTGAGAAAGTAGAGCCTGGATACTATCGCGGTATGACGGAAATTGGTTGTAAAGTTGATTTAGTAACGTGATGATAAACGAGAATGTTTCATGGCTTTGCTGCTGTATTTTAAACTCAATCTTTGATTTACTCTCTGGGATATCAATTGGACTTAACCATAATTGTCTCTGCGAAGAAGTACTGAATGGAGCAAGAATTAGCGGTAATGCCTTCATGTCCATCTCCCTTTTAAATCAGTTAGTTATTTAAAGGGGAGATTTCTCTCCCCGAACACAACTACCATGCAATTGCGCGAACAGCCAGATTATCATCGGCCTTAGTTGAAGTACGAGCAGATGCTACCATTTTCTCTAGATCTTTGAGCATTTGTACGGAATTGGAAACGCTTTTTGCAGAAACTTTAGGGTTGTTTTTTGCAGTATTCATAGCAATATTCCTTTTCATAGGTTAGAAAACTTAGTAGTTGTCATTCCTAAAGCACACCCCAAATGAATGCTGGAGTGATTTAGTCTTTCGGGCTGACATATTAACTAATACATCAAAACTTTTTTAAAGTTGTAATTTTTACATTTTAAGATGTAAAGAAATGTAAACAAAATAAATGCCATTAATTATAAGTTATTGTTATTTGCTTTTTCTTCTATCTTGTACATATTATTTTGTTAAACGTTGATCATAGGATGTGATGTAAAATCACTTTAATGATAACTTGCTGTTTTATAAATTTTTTTAAAGGTAGTTAACATTGGAGGCTGAGATGAAAAACAGCACATATAGTCTTAGTTGGGTCTGTGCTGTACTAGGCGCTAGCTCACCAATATCACTTGCTTTGCTCGCTCCTGCTTTACCTGTAATAGCTAAGGCTATATCAGCCACACCAAAAGAAGTTCAAATTTCTACTGCTATTTACTTGTATGTTTTTGGAGTTTCCCAGCTCTTTGTTTATGTTATTGTATACAAGTTCGGTGAAAAAATTTCACTTAAAATTGGTTCGGTCTTGTATTTGTTAGCTACCTTACTAATCTTTGTATATAACAAAATTGAAATACTTTATGTTGTTAGAGCATTACAGGCACTAGCAACATCGATAATCGTTATATCCTCACGTGCAGTTATTAGAAAAAAAATCGATAAAGACTTTATATCTAGAGCATTTTTCATCTCAGGGGTAACTTTCTCCCTATCGCCAATCCTTGGACCAATACTCAGTGCCTTTGCAACTACTAACTGGGGATGGTACTCACCATTCTTTTTACAAATTTTCTTTGGCGTTATTTTCTTGATATTGAGTGTCAGTGCAGTACCTAGTACCGAAAAAGTAAAGTTCCAAACAACCGTCAGGTCAGGTCTTAAATTCATCTTCCTTGATAAATACTTCCTTAAGTACTCATTCGTAGCTAGCTTGGCCTTTGCAGGAATATTTTCTTTTACAGTTCTCGGGCCCTTTATTTTTGAGCAAGACTTACATTTGCCTAGCTATGCCTATGGTTATATAGCACCACTGAGCGCAGTTGGATATTTGATGATTTCAATTATGAATCTCATTATGCCTGGTCTCATAATTTTTAATAAACCATTTCATTTTGGTATTGGTTTTCTACTACTCAGTTCTCTAATTTTGTTATTTTTCGTGTTTCTTGCAGAAGCAACTTTTCTGCTCGAAGCATTTGTATTCAGCGCTTTTTTGTGGAATGCAGGATGCGCATTGATTTTTCCCCCGTCGTTCACAAAGTGCTTGTCAAAATTTCATCAGGATGCGTCCAAAGCTGTATCAGTCTTTGGTTTCCTTCAGTTTATTATTTCTTCAATTGCAACATCTATTGTTTCATTAGTGGTTTTTAAACCGATTTTTACTTTAAGCTTTGCTTTTACAATAATAACCTTTCTCATTGTGATTATTTACTTTACCAACTCTCAAGAAGAGGTGCATAATTGAAAATATTAATTATTGGCGCAGGGTCAATTGGAGTTCATGCAGCCTTAAATTTTATTCATCAAGGTCATACAGTCACAATAGTTGACAAAGTATTGTTAGACGGTTCTTTGGCTGACCAGGTAGAAATCAAAAATTCTTTTTTAGTGATGAACATTAATGATTACAATAATGTTTCAAGAGTATTCCAAGACTTTAGCCCAGAAATAGTAATACATACTGCAGGTGTAATGGACTCTAAAGTTAATTCTAATGCTGTTGCTGCATTACAGGTTAACATTGTTGATTCTTTAAACATTTTCGACGAGTGTGAAAAGAATTCTGTCAAAAAAATCCTATTTACCAGCAGCCTTGCTGTATATGACTTCAATAACCAGAATTTTGATTTCGATGAGTATTCTCCTAAAACATCGACCAATATGTATGGTCTCGGAAAACTAATTTGTGAAAATTACTTGAACAAAATTGCTCTGAGAAGCAATACGAAAACTTTGTCTCTGAGATTTTGTGGTGTTTATGGTGCTGGCGACTTTGTTGGTGGTGCTTGGATGGGCAGATACTTAAAATCTATTGTCCAGAATATTCTTAATGCTTCTTCTGGTACGAAAGTTATAGTTGAGGAAGATGTAATTGGTAATAATGAATATTTATACATCTCTGATGCAGCAAAATCTTTATATCACTTTGCATTTAATGATGCTACAGGAGCTCTGAATATTAGCCCAGGAGAAATTACAAGTTTTCAGGAACTAGTATCGACACTGCAACAAGTCAGGCATGATATTTGTATTGACATCGTTGGTAGTAAAAAGTGTTCTGTAATTCTTAATAGGAGTAAGCCGTTAAGCACTACCCTTTCTCGGAAATGGGGGTTTGATTGTGATTACAGTTCCTTCGAAAAAGGTTTTAGAGATTATCTTTCATACCATATGATTAATAATGAGGAATGAATTATGCATGTCTTTATTCTTTGCGGCTCCATTTCAGAAAACTCTAAAACTCGCTTATTGATGGAGAAAAGTGATTTCTTCCTTAAAAAAATTGGTGTAACAGTAACATTCGAGGATCTTAGATTCTCTAAACTACCATTTGCCGATCCCGCTTACCATTCCCACCCTGAGGATTATCCCGATGAAAACGTAAGAAATTTTCTTTCACGCTTTAACAAAGCTGATGCTTATTTAATCGGCTCTCCACTTTATCATGGTACTATATCCGGCGTTTTCAAAAATGCGATTGATCATTTAAGATATGATGCTTTTCGTAACAAGGCTGTCGGCCTTATTAGTTATGGAAGCTCTCCTCAAAGATGTGCATTCCCCTGTATCACAATGAATACACTGGTAAAAACCATGTATGGATATCCACTTCAAACCGAAGTTGCTGCATCTAAGTCTGATATTATTGAAAATTCATCTGGCAACATTCGCTTTAGTGATGATGTCATCAAAAGACTTGAAAGACAAATTATTGAACTTAATATAATGAATCAAGTTCTGTCAAAATACTAAACGAATTTATATTACTATTGTAAATTATAATATGAGGAATGAAAAATGGGTTCACATTATCTTGTTGTTGGAGGAACTGGAATGTTATCGGGTGTTGTTGAGCGTTTGATTAAAGACGGAAATATGGTTTCTATCTTATCTCGTGGGGAAGATAATTTTAGGAAATTAAAACTTAATCTTAAGTCAGATAATATATTTCATATTGCCTGTGATTATCATGATGCTGATGCTACTAAAAAAAAGTTAGAGTTGCATACACATAAATTCGGCCTTTTTAACTTCGCAATATGCTGGGTACATGAACCCTCTGATATAGATACTTGTTCTACAATCGCTCACTATACAGAGTGTACTCTTTGGCATGTTGTCGGGAGCTCTGCTGCTGATCCTTCTAAACCTAAAAAATTAGAACAAAATTCAATGTATTTTTCCAAGATGCATCCCAACATTGATTACAGGATCATCATATTGGGATTTATTATTGATAAAGGGCTGATATTCAAATCTTCCAGATGGTTATCTAATTATGAAATTTCTGATGGTGTGAATCATGCTTTAGATAATGACCTTAAAATCACAACTATCGGAACTACTATGCCTTGGACCTTTCGTCCGGCCTTTCATTAGCTTCATCAACATCAATCATGGTCAATATGTAAGCCTAATAATGACGCTCTCACACCCTTTCACCAGCCCCAGAATTAGCTACCACTCTCAGTTAGCGATATCAGTTCCTTCATTTTCTATATTAACCTGACCGGATATTACTGACTTATTTTCATTCACAACTGCCCCGACGAATTCAGGTTATTTTAGCCGAGCATGGCGAAGCCATCTCTTCAGTAGCTGGAGAAATTGAACAGGAAATCTGGGCGAGTCCGGCTTAAGGCGTGACGGTTTTCAGGTTTTTAAGGCTCCACATTTTTCGCGGATTAAGGAGTGAAGAAATGCGGGCCGTAAAAATGAGGCAGCGGACAGAATTATTTTCGCGGGTTAAGGAGCGAGAATAGTTCAGGTACCGCGCCTCACCGGCAAACAGCCGCGCCCACGCGGATTTTGCCGGCCGGGGGGAGCCGAATAAATTTCGCCGCCCCGGCGAGCGAAAAGCTGTCGCCCACGACAGCGGTTTATTTGGGGGGCACAGCCCCGCACACCGTCGCGGCTAAGTCTCCGGCCAAAAGCCGGTAGCGTGGCGCGACCACCCTCTTTAAAGGTCAGCTTCCCTTTTATTCCCGCTGCGAGGCACGAGCAAAGGGAAGAAAAAGGCGAAAGCGACCGTCTTAAAGGGGGTGGTCGCGCGTAGCGGGCGACGGTGTGCCGCCGTTGACGTTTGGGGGTTTTGACGTGGCGTCCAGCCGCGACATTACCCCCATGCACCGGGCAATAAGGGCGTCCAGCCCGCATGTACCGGCGCACGCCGTTTCGTACCGGGAAGCATGCTTTCCTGCACATGGCCGCACAGCGGCCACCTTCTTTACCCCATGACATCGCCCCGTCTTTTCGCCCGACACCGTGGGGCGAATTGATGGGGCGATGTCATGGGGCGAATAGCTGACGAAGGAGGCATCATGATTTTAGATAAGCTTGCCGCTTCACTGTCCCCGATAGTGAACGGGATGCTGGCGGTGCTGGCTTTTGTGCAACAGAAACAACTGGTGCTGGCATTATTAGCGGGGCTGACGATGCCGTTTTTTGCATCAATGAAAAGCGATGAACGGCAGAAAGCCCCGTTATGGAAAAGTTTGATTATCGCTTTTTCCCTGCTGTGTTTTCTCTCTGGCACACTGGCCCCGATAGTTATCGGATCCTTCCAGTGGCTGTATAAGACCAGACTCACCAGTGATAATACGGTACTGGCCTGGTCAGTACGGATTGCTTTCACTGTGACCGGGATTATTTTTCATATTATGCTTCGCCGGATATTCACGCCGGAACTGGACAAAATAAAGAAACGCCTTATTAAAAAAACCACCCTTGAACGGGAATTGCGCACCGATGTCCGCACCGTAAAATCCCTTCTGCCGGAAACTCTGCATTATAACCCGCTGGATTATATCGACCTGAATAAAGGCATTTTCACTGGCATGGACAGGGAGAACGAACCAATGTATCTCCCGTTAAGAGATTGGCAGAAACAGCACGCGGATATTATCGGCACCACCGGAGCCGGTAAAGGGGTAGCTGCCGGGATATTGCTATATCAAAGTATTATTGCCGGTGAAGGCGTTTTTGTTATGGACCCCAAAGACGATGAATGGGCCCCCCACCTTTACCGCAAAGCCTGCGAGGATGCAGGGAAACCTTTTGCCTTAATTGACCTGAGAAAACCCCAATACCAGTTAAACCTGATTGAAGAGATCACCGCCGATGAACTGGAAGAACTTTTCGTTGCTGGTTTCAGTCTGGCAGAGAAAGGTCAGGAGTCAGACTTTTATCGCATTGATGACCGAAAAGCCGCACGTATGGCCGCGCAATTTGCCAGCGATAATCCATCGGCAACACTCCGGGATGTTTATAACGGTGATTATGTCCAGGGTATTGCTGAAAGAATCAAAGCATTTTTCGGCAAGATTGAGGAACTGGCATTACTCAACGCCGTTAATTCACCGAAAGGTTTTTCACTCAGGAAAATATTTGATGAAGGTGGCTGCTGTTATGTTGTCGGTTCCATGCGAAACAGCAAAATTATTACCGCCCAGCGGATGCTGCTGGTTCGCCTTTACCAAATGGCAGAAAAACGCGACCGTGTGACAGACATTCCTCGCCCCATTGCTATTTATCTTTCCGAACTGAAATACCATTTATCAAAGCCTGCGCTTGAAGGTTTAGGTGCGGCACGAGATAAAGGCGTACATATTATAATGGACCACCAGTCCATTGCTGATTTAAAAGACTGCCCGGCAGATTTGAAAAGTGACGCTGTTGTCGGTGCGGTCGTTGAAAATGCCAAATTCAAACTTGTTTACCGGGTTATGGACCCGGATACAGCGGACTGGATAGCGAGAATGTCTGGCACGATTCTGGTGGATGACGAACTCCGTAAGGCTAAAACGGATAATATGCTGACTGAAACCATCGACAGTGAGCGCACAATCCGCCAGGCCGAACGTTTCTTTATTGACAGCAATATGATCCTGAACCTGCCCGATTTTGTCAGCTTTATCTTTACGACAAAAACGCTACCTTCTGCTTCACTGATCTCGCCGATAAAGGTCAGAAAGCGTCAGCTAAAAATCTTTTCGGTTTCCCCTGATATTGCCGCAGCGGCAGCCCCGGTGAAGATCATGCTGGATTTTGGCGAGGATGATAAACCAGCCATGCCGGATGTGATGACAACGCACCCGGCTCTTTTCTTCGACGAAATCGAAGTAAAACCGGTAAAGCCGAAACCTGATGATGAAGAACACCTGTCCCCGCTGGATTTTTAAGGAGCGGTTATGCTGATTTCGTCCTTTCGCGAGCGCCAGACGCGTAACAACGAAAAAATAAAATAACTGCTGAACTTCCTGAAAGAAGAAACCTACAGTGATTTTAAAACTCTGATGCAGTTATTTGGTTTCCGGGATCATAAGTCGCTTTATTCGCTGTTGGCAAAAACGGAGCGAATGGGGTTAATCCAGAAGCATATGCTTGAATCACGGACAATCAAGATTTCATTATGGGGGATCACCAGCGACGGGCTGGCGGTGGTGTTAGCCCCGAATGATAAAATCTTTCCTGCGCGGTTTGAACCATCAAAAATCACCGGCTGGACGCTGGAGCACCATCTTGATAATCAGGCCGCCAGGCTTATTCTGGAGAAGAAAGGCGCTTCGGGATGGATTAACGGCGACCGGGCCAGCTTTCTCAGCCAATATCAGGTAAAACATCGCCCGGACGGATTACTGACGCTGCCCGACGGTAACGTTATTGCCCTTGAAACCGAGCGCCGCCTGAAAACCAGAGCCCGTTACCAGTCTATTATCGCCAGCCACCTGCTGGCCCGTACACGCAAGCACTGGATTTATGTTTTTTATGTCATGCCTGACCCACAGAAAAAACGGGCGCTTGAACTGCTGTTTGACAGCATCAAACATGTCATCATCAACCATCAGCACGTCCCGCTGGAAGAACGTCACCGCCGGGTGTTTCGCATTTATACCCTTGATGAACTAAAGCGCCTGTCATTAGACAGTTATACGTAAGCTTTGACTCAGGCCATCGTGATGGCCTCACCGGGCTGGCGGCGATACCGCCAGCCCGGAATATTTTTTTATTCCACTGCGAGGCGCAGGCTGTTCGGTACTCGCTGTGCTGCGTTCCGCCTCAGTCTGCGCCTCGCAGCGTTGCCGGTAAAAACCATGTAACCACATTCCCTTGCGGTTGTCCGGCTCCGGACTCAGAGTTTATTCATCAGATAACAATGCGCTTTAGAGGCGGCGCTGGCCGCTTTGAAAATATAGCGCTTGTCGTTTTTCAGCGCTTTCAGCCAGGAAGCAATGTAGCTTTCATGTTGTACTTCGCCATCAATCCCCAGATCCGCCATCAGAAAGGCACTTCCCAGCTCCGCCACCAGTTCTTCCTCTGCATAATCTGCACTGCCAAACTTCCCTTTCATTTCACGGTTCAGGCGTTTTTTGCCACCACTCCAGTGGACAAGCTCATGCAGGCCAGTAGCGTAGAAGTTAGCCGCATCAGCGAATAGATGGCGCTCCGGTAACCAGACTTCATCAGTTGATGGGTTGAAAAAGGCGTTTTGTCCTTTCTCAATGATTTTTGCGCCGCTCTTCCTGAACAGGTTTTCAGCCTCGGGCAACGAGTCAAAGGTTGCTTCCGGGCTGACCGTTTCAGTTGTCAGGGGCAGGCCGTCGATTTGCTGAACGTTGAACACGGTGAAAGTTTTCAGCATCGGGATATGGTCAATTTCTCCGGCATCGTTTTCCTTCTCCAGCGTGGTGTAGAAAATGGCTGTTGTTCCATGCTCACCCTTGCGAACCTGTCCACCTGCTGCCTGTGCCTGTTTGTAGGTCATCCAGCGAGAATTGCTGAAACCCTGTCTAGATGCGCTGCACCATAACAGCATGATATTAATACCGCTGTAGGCTGCTCCGGTTGCGTAATTAGATGGCAGACCAGACATGCCCGATGCGCGTTGCCACGGACAGGACCAGGGTTTAACACCGGCTTCCAGCGCTGCAATGATGTTGTCGGTGACGGTCTGATAAATATCCTTTCTGGTTTTAAAAAATTTCGTTTTTGAGGAGCCTGACGGGTCCAGCGGGGATACGCTGGTCGCCGCTGCGGTGTTAGGGGCGCTTGTCCGGGTGGTATGCAGGGAAATCGTCATCGTTTTTTCTCCGTCAGTGTGTGATTTTCGTCTTCGTATCGCCTGACGGTTCGCTTTCCCGACGTCGTTCTGTCCTGCAAGGGCGCAGCATGCGTGCCATTTATCCTTGCGGGACGGGTTGTGTTGGGAAACGATTAACAGGAAGCCGATACAGGAACGAAAAGCGCACAGGAGACAAAACTTGCCCCTGCATAGCCGGGCGTAGCGCCCCTTAGTTCGCTGCGGTGAAATGTTGTTGGGAAAGGCAGTGTTTTGCATTAAAAATACGGTTCATGTTTTGCTTTCAGACTAGATGTTCACATGCCCTCTATTGATTATCGCACAGTGCTATATCTGCATATCTCTTAAGATCCGAGATACACGCTACTAGCTAAAGCTGAAGCAAAAAGAAGAAAATTAGTCCCAAAAAGTTCTCGATGACAGCTCGTAAAAGTGGTGCAATTATGTGCAGTATCGGTAAGATAATTCCTATCTACACACTAAAATTAAACTTAAGGAAGCGTTTACTGTGGCAATGCAACGAGCATACTACGGTCAGGATCGGGATCGAGAGTATTTTGAGCGTGTTTTTCAGTCAGCAAACATCAACTTTCTTATCGGCTCCGGAGCGTCACTACCAGCTATCCGCATACTAGGAGATATCGAAGCGCAACTAGAAGAGCACGTGCGTTCAGGAGATGACTTAGCCTATTTTCAGCAAGCAGGCGATTTTCTAACCTCAGTTTGGGAAGCTAATGACGTTCTACTCGATAGAACTCAGCAAGGTATACCGCATAGTCAACCCACGTTAGATAACGTAACTGTCACTCGCACCTATTACTCCGGTTTCCTACACTCTCTTGAAAAGATTCTTACCCAAAGAAGAACTGGCCTATTACCTAGGAGAATAAATCTCTTTACCACAAATTATGATCTGTTTATCGAAGATGCTGCCGTCAAAAGCTATAACGTTATCTTAAATGATGGTTTTAGTCGGCGAGGAAATTTGTATGGTGCACATTTATTTGATCCAGCCAGCTTCTACCATACGACTCATGCTACTGGAAACCTTTATAACTATAGCGTTGAGCTACCGACAATAAACCTGATTAAGCTTCATGGTTCTTTATCATGGCTTAAATATAAAAATGATTTTTACTACCAAGTACCCCCATTGAGACCTGTAGCTTTTGCTACCCATGAAGAACTAAGAAATTGGGTGCTCTCACATGCACTCATTCTTCCCAGAAAGGATAAATTTCGCGAAACTCTTCTTGAGAATATCTATTACGATCTTCTTAGAAGTTATTCTAATGAATTAGACAAGGAAGGAGCATTGCTTGTAGTTTTTGGTTTCTCATTTGCAGATGAACACATAGAGACGTTAACAAAAAAAGCGCTAAGAAACATGTCTCTTAAAGTTATAATATTTTCCTATAATGAAATTTCTCGAATCGCATTTATGGAAAAATTCAGAGACTACTCTAATGTGGAAATAGTTTACACTCCAGGTAAAGAATTAGATTTCACTAAGGTAAACGAAATTATAAATTGTTTTCTGAGGAGATAACTGTGGCACAAGAATTTATTCATGAAGAGGCAGTTCTCCGTGTCGGTGAAGTATGTGAGGTGTCAGGAAGAACAATAAGCATATTGGTCGATAAAAATAAAAACCTTAGCGATCTTTTTTTCCGTGGAAAAGTACTTAAGAACGTATCCGTTGGCGGATTTATCGAAATCAAGAAAGGATTCATGAGCCTAATCGGTAAAATAGAGGCAGAAAAGATACTTGAGGAGAAAAATCCATTAGGAAGCGGTGCTGAGTCCATACGTTTTCGCCGCTACCTGACTGTCTCTTTGTCGGGTTACGTTGATCGGAACGGTCATTTTACTGTCGGTACAAGGGAAATTCCCTTAATTGGAAACGAAGCATTTATAGTGACCGAAGAGATAATTCAGCTCATTCATCAGATAGTGAGAGCACAAACTTGTGCTATCACATTCGCCCGTACTGATCTTGAAGATATCGATATTACCCTACCTGTTAGCGGTTTATTAAATTCTCACATTGCTATTTTCGGTAATACCGGTAGTGGGAAGTCAAACACTCTGGCATCTCTGTACAAACACGGTTATGCCGCGTTGTCTGAAATGCTAAAAGAGAGCTTTCAAAGCAAGTGTAAGTTTATATTGTTTGATTTCAATGGTGAATATGGTGCCGATGAATGCATAACTTCGGAGAAAATTGTCTATAACCTTAGCACTTATAATGATCAAGGGGATAAAATCCCTATGCCGGAAGGTGTATTACTTGAACATGAGATCCTTTCTGTCCTTACTGATGCAACAGACAAAACCCAGAAACCATTTTTAAGGCGAGTACTTGAACTCAAATCGGCAGTTCATCGCTCTGATGCCCCTATTGATTTTTTTAGAAATATACTCAAGAAAAAGATCAGGGAAACTTTGTGTGGTAGCGATAAGACACGTTGTGATGCCCTTCTTGATCTTTTTCGACCAATTTTTAACGATCATGAGCATATGACATCCGATCTAGAGTTTCATTTCGGTAGAAAAGTTTGGTTTAACAACACAGGTCGCTTTTTTGACTCTCCTGAAGATACGGAGCATTCAAACCTGTTCAGACTCGCAGAATCCTATGAATTTCCAAATGATGTTATAGAATCCTTGCTTGGATTCATGTATTTGCAGCTAATCCTCGAATTCTTATCCGGTCGCTCAAATCCTGAACACATAGCACCAGTAGTAAATAGAATGAGTGCAAACAGAAAAGATATTAGAAAAGTCTTTGATACCAATGGGAATAGAGATTTTTGGGGCAACAGTAATTTTGTAGTCATCAACCTGAATATGGTCAATCTGACCATGAAAAAAACACTTCCATTATTACTCGCTAAATGGGCCTATGCTGATAAAAAAGCAGGTGACCCCTACTCAACTCTCAGTCTCATCATTGATGAAGCACATAATATCCTGTCTAATACATCTTTTCGTGAAACCGAGAGTTGGAAAGATTATCGACTTGAAACTTTTGAAGAAATCATCAAGGAAGGGAGAAAATTCGGTGTATTTGTAACCCTATCGAGTCAAAGACCGAATGATATTTCCTCCACTATTATTTCTCAGGCGCATAATTATTTCATCCATAGGTTGATAAACCAGAATGATTTATACGCTATTGAGAAGTCAGTTTCTTATATTGACCGTCTCACCGAGGAATCAATTCCCACCCTTTCTACTGGCACCTGCATATTCAGCGGTGTGGTATGTCCAATGCCGCTGAAACTTCGCATCAATGAATTGGAGATACATCATAGCCCCCACAGCAGTACCATTACTTTTGAAGAAATTTCACTACTATGATCATGATTCAATATCAGAACAGTGCAAGATTAGAGATCTGCGTCTCTACTAGGGATAGCCCTATGATGTGCTCATTAATATTTTTATTTGAATAAGATGAATAGCAACGACTATTAGGAAAAAGAATGATTCTAACTGACAACGAAACAAAAATCGATCTGCTAAACAATGAGGCCATTGCCTCCACCATTATTGGATTGCTTCGAGAGCAGCCCAATCACCCAGTAACAATTGGTGTTCATGGTGATTGGGGTGCAGGTAAGTCGAGCGTACTCGAAATGATTGAGTCGGGCTTCTCCGACAAAGATGATGTTTTATGCTTAAAGTTCAATGGTTGGCGTTTCCAAGGATTTGAAGATGCAAAGATAGCCTTAATTGAAGGCATCGTCTCAGGTCTGGTAGAGAAACGTCCTGCATTGAAAAAAGTTGAAGGAGCTATTAAAGACGTATTCCGTAGTATCGACTGGCTAAAGGTTGCCAAGCGAGCCGGCGGTCTGGCATTAACCGCATTTACCGGTGTTCCGACACCTGAGCAAATTGGCTCCATCATCAACTCCCTGCAAGGTTTGGCTGAAGATCCCGTCAAACTTATGACGAAAGAGAATATCTCTAATACTATCAATGAAATAAAGGCGGTGACGAAAGAGGGAGAAACAAAAAATGTACCGATGGAAGTGGAAACATTTCGCAAAGCATTTGATCAACTACTGAAAGATGCTGGTATCAAGCAACTTGTGGTATTGGTTGATGATCTTGATCGTTGTCTACCTGATACGGCCATTGAAACTCTTGAAGCGATTCGTCTATTTGTATTTACCTCGCGGACAGCATTTGTTGTTGCTGCTGACGAGGCTATGATTGAGTACTCAGTGCGTAAGCACTTCCCTGACCTGCCTGACAGCACTGGGCCACGAGACTATGCCCGTAATTATCTTGAAAAACTCATTCAGGTCCCGTTCCGGATCCCTTCTTTAGGCGAAACAGAGACGAGAATTTATGTCACATTACTTCTTGCTGGTGCTGAAATAGGTGAGAATGACCCAGACTATGAAAAGTTAATCATCGTTGCGCGGGAAAAGTTGAAACGCCCGTGGACAAGTGGTGGATTGGACGCTGCCACGGTAAAAATAACTCTCGGCTCGCAAGCCGATAAAGCAAATAATGCACTAATTCTGAGTGATCAGATCGGACCAATTTTGGCTAGCGGAACAAAAGGTAATCCTCGCCAAATCAAGCGTTTTCTTAATACCCTCTTGCTACGTGACCGCACCGCAACAGCGCGAGGTTTTGGCGATGATATCAAACTGCCAGTACTAGCAAAACTCATGCTTGCTGAGCGATTTATTCCAAGATTGTTCGAACAGATCGCGTTTGTTGCGGCGATACATTCAGATGGACACTGCAAAGATCTTGAAGCATTAGAGACGTTTCTTACGATTTCCAATAAAAACGATGATAAACCAAAAGAAAAAAAAGCCGCAGAAGTATTATTGCCACCTGATAGTACGGTTTTGACTGAATGGAAATCTTCAGAAACGATAAGTGACTGGGCTCGGCTCCCACCGAAGTTATCAGGTCTCGACTTACGTCCCTACTTGTTTGTAACAAAAGATAAAAAAGATTATTTTGGTCCGGTATCAGTTTTGGGCCACTTAGCCGAGGTGGTCGAGAAATTGTTCGGCGGCAAAATGGCGGTCCAAAGTTACGAATCAGAGTTGAAGCAACTTGTGCAACCTGAAGCCGAAAAGGTCTTCGAGGCAGTTCGTAGCAAAATAATGAGCACAGCTACTTTTGATATCAAACCGGCAGGAATTGATGGTTTGACCGTTCTTGTAAAGGCACAACCAAAATTACAGAGCCAGCTAATGGATTTTCTAGAGGCATTGCCAAATGATAAGTGTGGTCCTTGGGCTGTAAGTGGTTGGCAGAGTGCTATAAAGGATACCGAATGTTTAGCGCGTTTGACTGTACTATTGGGGAATTGGAGCAAACTAACTACTAATACCAGCCTCAAAGTCGCAGCCGAAGCAACGCTTAAAAATCACAAAGGAATACATTAATGGGAACCTCAACAGCTTATGGAGGGCCTGGCGGCGGGACTCCACTTATTCCATCATGGTTGGATAACGCCCCCCCGGCATCCCCGCAAGGCAATGGCCCAGGACAAGACGACCAGCAGCCAATAGATCGTCCTGAACCCCTGACTCCACCAAATCGCCCACCAATACCAGGTACAGCTGATCCGCAACGTTTCTCAAACGCGCGCAATAACTTCACACGATTTGCAGGGTCTGGTGGTTCAGATCGAGCAAGCCTCGGGCGGGCCATATCGAAGTATGTTTCAACGTCATCAGGTGGTGCCAGGCAGGCAGCACAACGTATGGGAGCTTCCAGAGGGGCGGGGGCACGGCTCCTCGGTTTCCTAGCGGAGGTACAAACAAGGGGTGTCAACGAAGCGCTACGCTCACTGAATTTAGAATCGCTAGCAGGCCGTCCAATCACTGAAATTTTCATTGGGCTAGCTGATTTCATCTGCCCAGGAGCAGGTACTGTTGATGAGGGCATTGCCCGTGAAGCATACATCGAGACTATCGTAGAACTTGCTAACGAAGGTCTCACTGATTTGAATACATTTACACCAGATCAAATGCAAACCGTTTTCGAACTATATGCTACTCACGCGATCGAAGCACGCATTTGTAATGACATTGGAACCAAAGCGGTGACGATGCCAATAAATGCGCATACAGCACATCTTGTTGAGCAGCAGGTGCGAGATTTCATCCGGGGTGGAGTAAGCGATGCACTCGCACGCGCTCAAATTGGGACAAATCATCTTACTCCAGAGCAAATTCAAGGATTCGTGGATACGATCTATGAGTCTGCGTTTAGAATTTTACAGGCTCTTGGCGATGCAGAGGCTAATAAACAATGATGCGACAACTCCTAGTTGGTCATTTCGGTTATGACGATTCATTTGACCCTGTAGCAGGCTTAGATGAACAGATAACTTCCCTACAGCTCGTCGCCAGCAAACAAACTTTGGATTATGGAATTGGTCATGCACTGTCCAGCCTTAACAATATCGGCATATTCCCAACAGAAATGGGCATTGACCTGTTGGTTTTAGCAGCCCATGTCCATGCTGCTGACACACGAATCTCGCGTGTTGAGCAATCGCAGGATTCGTGGACACGCGAGATAAGATTGATAGTACCTGTGAGTAATCCCTCTCGTTGGTATTCAGCAGCGCCAACCCTCAAAAATTCTCTTGATTTTTTAACCGGCGATCGCTGGACGGTCGATTTTAGGCCACGCCCCGAGCGATTTAATACTGTCGTCAAAGAAGCACCACCAACCCTGATTGCTCACCCATTTGATTCAGTCAGTTTATTCTCAGGTGGACTTGATAGTTTAATTGGAGCTATCGACTCGTTAGAGAGTGGAACTACACCGCTTCTGGTTAGTCATTTCGGAGAGGGGGCAACAAGTGATGCACAAACTAAGCTGTTTGCCGGTTTAAAAAAACATTACGTCAAATCATCTTTAGAGAGATTGCGAGTTGGTATGTCCTTTGAGGAAGGACTTGTGGAAGGCGTAAGTTCAGAGAATAGTACTCGAGGCAGATCTTTCTTGTTTTTTGCTCTCGGTGTTTTCGCAGGAACCGGACTAGGAAACCATTTCGTTTTGCGCGTCCCTGAAAATGGATTGATTGCTCTAAATGTACCGTTGGATCCACTACGATTGGGATCAAACAGCACTCGCACGACGCACCCATATTATATGGCGAGATGGAATGAACTGCTTTCCATACTTGGCATCAATGGCGAAATTCAAAATCCGTATTGGAACAAAACTAAAGGGGAGATGGCTTCGTCTTGCCAAAATCCTTCTCTTTTAAAAAGCCTGATATCAGATTCTCTATCGTGCTCATCACCGGCCAAGGCCCGTTGGTTGGGGCATGGCATTGAACAGTGTGGCTATTGTTTGCCATGCCTGATCCGCCGAGCAGCATTAATGGCAGCATGGGGACCTGATAGTGATCCAACGGTGTATACAGTGGCAGATCTTCATGCTCACCCCTTGGACACGCGCCAAGCAACTGGAGTACAGGTCAGATCATTTCAATATGCAATTGCTCGTCTGAAAGATAATCCGCAACTAGCAAGTATCTTGATTCACAAGCCTGGCTCGCTTGCGGATGAAGCAATGCATTTAGACCAGCTAGCTGGTGTATATCAGCGCGGACTTGCTGAAGTTGCGCGACTTATCGACGGTGTTTCGACAAGACCAGCTTGAAAAGGATATTTACATGAATGCAACTAAAGGGCTTGTCGATTTTCACTGTCACCTTGATCTCTACCCTGATCATTATTCAGCAGTCAGAGATGCAGAGAAAGCTGGAATATTTACATTGGCAGTTACGACAACACCGCGCGCATGGCCTCGCAATCACGAGATTGCAAAGCGTACAAAGTATGTCCGAGCAGCATTAGGGTTACATCCCCAATTGGTAGCCAACCATGAAAATGAACTAGAACTATGGGATCAGTACCTATCGGAGACACGCTATGTTGGTGAAGTTGGACTGGATGCTGGTCCTCGCTTTTTCAAGTCACTCGATGCGCAAAAGCGAGTATTTCAACATATATTGCAACGTTGCGCTCAGGCTGGCGATAAGATCATTACAGTCCATAGCGTCAGAGCGGTCAAAATTGTACTAGACTTCATTGAAGCATATTTACCCTTAGGGCGTGGGAAAATTGTTCTCCACTGGTTCACTGGAACAAAGAACGAGGCGAAGCGAGCATTAGAGTTAGGATGCTATTTTTCTATTAATATGGAAATGATTAGCAATGCCAGACATATTCCTATGATACAGTCTATTCCAATTGAGCGAGTGCTAACAGAAACCGATGGTCCATTCACACGTATTGATAATAGGCCTTCACAACCAGCTGATATAGAAAATACTGTAGAAGAACTAGCCCATTTATATGGGCTATCCACGAGTGATATGGTCTACGTCATTCGGAATAATTTGCGGACCCTAATCAGTTATTGAAGGCAACCTTACTATGATTAAATGAAAAAGAGATTGGTGTTCATCTTGGTGGTCTTGACAGAGAAGTGACTCAAGTTTCGCTTATATATTAGCTTGTAACTGAATAAGGCAATCCCAATTACAGAGCCAAATTTGAACAGCCTGATTACTAGCAGGCTTTTTGCTTTTGTGCACCAATGGAAAAGAGTTCAGTCTCGGAACTGGGGGGCCTGTTAACGATTGTTGCAACAAGCTCTTCAGACGGAGATAAGACACACCATGTTACTTAAAAAAATAGATATCAGCAAATTAAGTCATATAAATAGATAGATGAAGGTTTATTGAAAGATAATCATCAATTTAGAATTTGGATTGCTTTCTTATAATGATGGTACAGCAAGATCAACACTGTGTAGCTCATGCAACTCCACTATGGTGCGGCTATAGTTGTTTCTGCGTGCCATCCAGCTTGCGATGAATAAGCGAAACCAACGTAAGGATGTCCAGCGCATCCAGTTCAGACATGGGCCAATTCTTCTTAGGCGCATGGGCTAGTGGATTGCGCACAGCGCCGAATAGACCAATCAGTAGATTCGCAAAACCTTTCTGTTCGCTCTTTTCTGAGTCGGTGGTGAGCGATCCCAAAGTCAGAACAGGTTGTTGTCCGGTAAATGCCTTGTTCACCAAGTCAGCACCATCACCGCTCAACCCGGACAACTGACGAATACGTTCCGCAACCCCCTTCGTCGCCTCGAAGACGGCATGAAAATAGTTTTCGTCCAGAAGTTCGGCACGGCAATAGTTCAAAACTTCCGCATGCACAGCACGGCTTTCGAGTGCAGCCTTAAGTCGACCGGCGCGGGCTCGAGCAGAATCCAGAGTCGTTACTTTAGCGGCGCTCGCGACCTTACCATCCTCACGGATATAAAAACCGGAAAAAGCCAGGACAACATTGAGTTCATCACGTCGCCAGGCAAACACCGATGGATCACGGGCGTAATTAACCGGGTTCATCGCACGGTTAATGAACATAATAAGATGGTTGCCGACCTGATACTGGTTCTGCGCACCTGCGAGCGCATTAAACAGACGTTTCCACTTTGTCATTCCTGGCGATGTGTCCGCAACTTTAATTTCTTGTAGCAGTCGCTCGATCTGCGACCCACTCAAGCCACGTTCGGTATCAGCAAGGACGCGACAGGCGGCCTCAAGGTGCTGAGAGTTGAATGATGGAATACGTATCATGAATTATCTTTCTATCACCTCTCAGACCCACTCGAGCGCCGTGATGATCGATTGCCCTTCGGTGCCGACCTCCACAAACAGAGCGTGCTCGTAACCAAGCTGCTGCTTATAACCTCGAAGTTTTAGTAGATCGATCTCTCTATCGACGCGACTCGTTGATTTTTTGAACTCCAAGACCAAATGATTCTGTCGTGTACCTCGCCGATGCACGATCACATCTGGAAATACTGTCTTTGCCTCAACGTCTTCGCTGTCTGGATAAAGTTCCAAATGTCTGAGCCGTTTAGGTTCAATGCTGTCCCGGTTGTATTCGCAATCTACAGTCCAACCGGGGAAACATTGCTGGAGGTACATCGCAAAGCGAAAGGTAATCGACCGTTCGTTAGCATCGATACCGAGAAGATCATGATCAATGAATAGTAGCTCGGACAATGCATGTGACACAGCTTCGCCTGGTGCATATTGGTTGAGGAAGTGAATTTGTTCCGGGGTCAGTGCCATCATCACATTCGCATACTTAAGAAATTATATTGGGCTTTCAAGAAGAATGAGTACGCTGTAGGTTCCATTTTTCATTGCCTAACTAAGGCTCACACTGAAGGAAGTATACACTGATTGAAACGTCGTGAGGATTCTCTGTCTCGCGTCGTCTAGCTCGTCAGCCACGCGTTGCGTGAGCATAAACGTGGGGCAATCGGGCTGACCACATCCACAAGGTCTGATTTCCCCTTCCTTAAGCCGAGTTACGAAGATGCGCCGCAGTTGGTCGACCTGACGAACCACTTTTCCCATCACTGTCTGGATGCGTTGATTTTTGAGATGGTGGATCGAAGGAATGCGCCTGATCTCGACGCCCTCACGCGTTCTCCACAAACCTGTATTTAGTGCGCCAATGGTATCTTCGATTGCCTTCTGAAAAGCAGGGAGAGAACTTTCTTGTTGAAACGGTGTGCGAAATGCTGGTCGGTCAAATACGGCAGCCATCAGTTGCAGAACATCGGCGTCGGAAAGGTCGGGAAAATCATCCGTGAATTTTTGAATATCAGCTTCAACATCAGGAAACTCGACGCCCTGGACAAAACGGTGCAGCAGATATTCAGCACGAAGACGCAAGTTTTCTTCGAACTCTACGCCCGACCATATCGTTACATGCCTGACGCCCAGGGAAGCTGCTGCTTGCTCGATGCGCGTTCTGCCAGCATCCGAGACCGCACCACGAGAGACGAACTTAAAGACGTCTGGGACACTGCCAGTTGCTTTAATCGACTTACTCATGTCGCTCTTGGCTTTTGCCAGTGTCAACGTGTCTCGGTTCGCGCATTGGATGATGGTCTTACGTGCTGGCTGGTCATCAAATGGTTCAATACCCGAGATATCTCGCCCTTGATCACCTCCTGATTGACCGTGCCAAATCAGATCATGCCAACCCGCGCGCAGGTGGTATGCAAAAACAAGGCGCTCGAACTGGATACCACTGTAGTCCTCAAAATGAACCGGAGAAACCGTTATCGTCGCCATACTCGCTCCTTTTCTGCTGCTATTAGTCTTCGGTAAACCTTACTACGTCCCTGTGAATTTCCGCCGTTACCCAATGAAAAGCACCAAATATTGGTGGCAAACCTTGCTTCGCCAAATGCCCACGGAGTTTGAAATGCAGAATAACTTATTAGTAAACTGGACGCGACAGCAGCACTGTAGCTCGCGCACAAAACAAATCTCCGGATCGAGTGTCCTTAACGACCTGTCTCAATTAATCAAAAACGGCGTTCTGCTATTTCTTAACACAATCCGTCGCCAAGAGCTGAGGCAGATTGAGATTGGCCTTGTAGCCAAAACGACTATCTACGAGATGGGTGCGGAAGTGAGTTTCCGCCTCGCTTTAATCTGACGCTACGATGCGTTGTGTGGGATCTGGCCGGGATGGAAGAATAACTCAAAGTGCTCAAGCAAGCCCCTCGTGTCAACATCTGAAAGCCAGAAGTCCGTCTACAAATATGTAGATGATGCTACCCACTGATTGACTGTGTTTACCAAACAAATTTAGGGAAGAGACAAAGTCTATCAATTAGTGTGTTGCATCCATCGGTTGAACTCACAGCGAAAAGCGGACGCCTGCATAGCGTATACAGGCGTCCGATATTTTGAAGTGGGCAGATTACTTAACCCGCTTCCCCGTTTCGTCAATGACCTTCTCGTCATCCTCTTTGGTAAACGCTCCTTTCTGGCCTTCCGGTAGAATATCCAGCACTACTTCTGAAGGGCGGCAAAGACGAGTACCAAGCGGCGTAACGACTACCGGCCGATTAATCAGGATCGGATGTTGAAGCATGAAATCAATCAACTGTTCATCACTAAACTTCTCTTCATCAAGACCCAGGCGTTCATAAGGCTCAACATTCTTACGCAGTAATGCACGCACCGTAATTCCCATATCTGAAATAAGTTTAATCAGCTCATCACGTGTCGGTGGCGTATCAAGATAATAAATTATTGTCGGTTCGTTGCCGCTGTTACAGATCATCTCCAGCGTGTTGCGTGAAGTGCCGCAGGCAGGGTTGTGATAGATGGTAATGTTGCTCATATCTGTATCTCATTACAAAGTGATGGAGAGCCGCAACGCCAGCGCGGCCAGAGTGACAGACAGCACGGGCAGAGTCATGATAATGCCGGTGCGGAAGTAATATCCCCAGGTAATCGTTATATTTTTCTGGGCAAGCACATGCAACCAAAGCAGGGTTGCCAAACTGCCAATCGGGGTGATTTTCGGGCCTAAATCGCAGCCAATCACGTTGGCATAAATCATTGCCTCTTTGACGACGCCAGTCGCCGTACTCCCGTCAATCGACAGCGCGCCAATCAGCACCGTCGGCATATTATTCATTACCGACGACAGGAACGCGGTCAGGAAGCCGGTGCCGAACGTTGCTGCCCATAACCCCTTTTCTGCCAGCAGGTTCAGCACGCCAGACAGATACTCCGTGAGCCCTGCATTGCGCAGGCCATAGACCACCAGGTACATGCCCAGTGAAAAAATAACGATCTGCCATGGAGCACCGCGCAGGACTTTTCCGGTGTTGATGGCATGACCTCTTTTCGCCACTATATACAGTACTGCTGCGCCAGTAGCGGCTATCGCACTGACCGGGATCCCCAGAGGCTCCAGAACAAAGAAACCGACAAGCAGCAATAACAGGACAATCCAGCCCGCCCTGAACGTTGCCGGATCCTTTATCACACTGGCAGGCGTCTTCAGCAGCGAAACGTTATACGTCGCCGGAATGTCCCTGCGGAAGAAGAGATGCAGTATGACCAGCGTGACCGCAATCGCTGCCACATCTACGGGGATCATAACGGAGGCATACTGCGTAAACCCCAGACCGAAAAAGTCCGCCGAGACGATATTCACCAGGTTAGAAACAATGAGTGGCAGGCTGGCCGTATCTGCTATAAATCCTGCGGCCATCACAAAGGCCAGCGTTGTGCCCTTGCTGAATCCCATTGCAAGCAGCATCGCAATCACAATTGGCGTCAGGATCAGCGCGGCGCCGTCATTGGCGAACAAAGCAGCAACAGCGGCACCGAGCAACACTATCCAGGTAAACAGCAGGCGGCCACGTCCGTTACCCCAGCGGGAGACGTGCAATGCGGCCCACTCAAAGAAGCCGGACTCATCGAGCAGCAGGCTGATGATAATGACCGCAATAAATGCCGCTGTCGCGTTCCAGACGATATTCCAGACAACGGGAATATCAGCGATATGGATGACACCGGTCACCAGCGCCAGCACAGCCCCGATACTCGCGCTCCAGCCAATACTCAGGCCTCTGGGTTGCCAGATCACCAGTACCAGCGTCAGTAAAAATATACTCCCTGCCAAAAGCATCTCAGACTCCGTTATATATGATTATGTAAATGTGTTTTTCTTTCTCAGCAGGAGGTGCAGGCTGATTTATCCAGCCATTCACGCACATCCTCCCGCATACACTGCCAGGACGTCGTGATTGTCTCAGCTGCCCAAGCCGGTATGTGGGGTGACAGACGATAGTGGATCCATTTGCCTTCACGACGGTCCAGAACCAGCCCAGCCTCGCGAAGGATAGCCATATGTCGCGAGATTTTGGGCTGCGATTCGGAAATGGCCGCGCAGATATCGCAGACGCACAGTTCTCCTGACTCCCGAAGAAGCATGATGATGGCGAACCGTGTTTCATCCGACAGGATTTTGAAAAGCTGAACAGGTTGTAGCATTTTTCACTCCGTTCCCTTTAGAATATACATATGTTAAATCATATATATTAACTTTGAAATCATCTGCTCTCTCCGGAGGAGAATAATGGAACAATTTCCTGCCCTGAATACTGAATGCTTTGATCAACACATCGCTGAACGCCTGCACCTGCAGGAGCCGCCACGGATTCTCATCCTGTATGGCTCAGTAAGAGAGCGCTCCTACAGCCGCTTTGCCGCGGAAGAAGCTGGTCGCCTGCTGATGGCGATGGGCGCGGAGGTAAAACTCTTTAACCCCTCCGGTTTACCCCTGCCGGATGATGCGCCGGACACGCATCCTAAAGTCACCGAGCTGCGCGGTCTGGTCAGATGGTGTGACGGGATGTTGTGGAGTTCTCCGGAACGGCACGGGGCTATGAGCGCAGTTATGAAGGCGCAGATTGACTGGATACCATTAAGTGAAGGCGCGGTTCGTCCTTCGCAGGGCAAAACACTTGCGGTAATGCAGGTCTGCGGCGGTTCACAATCCTTCAATGCAGTGAACCAGATGCGTATTCTGGGCCGCTGGATGCGGATGTTTACGATCCCCAACCAGTCCTCCGTAGCCAAGGCATGGCAAGAGTTCGACGAAAACGGACGAATGAAACCTTCGCCATGGTATGACCGCATCGTCGATGTAGCCGAGGAGCTGTTTAAAATCACGCTGCTGCTTAAGGGACAAACCGGTTATCTTGCGGATCGTTACAGCGAGCGAAAAGAGAGCCATCAGGAGCTTTCATCCCGTATCAATCAGGACAAAATATAACGTCTGTTCTTCGTTAATCCATACTGCATGAGCTTAACAACGTCCGCTCTGGCACAGAACAGACAGCCCTTATAGATGTGACAATAGTAGCGATCACCAAATGCACGAGACCGCTCAAATCAGTTTTATTTAATCAGTTTTGATTGGTGGTCATTCTGGTGGTCTTGACAGGGAGTGTTTTCAGGTTTAGCTTACTTATTAGCCAGTTACTGGCAAAGGCGATCCCAGTCAGAGGAGCCAAATTAGAAAATCCCGCTTAAGGAAACTTAAGCGGGATTTTTGGTTTTTATACGCCGGAGCCCCTGCCTGTATGGCGTTGAGGCAATCAGTGAGCATGAAAACCTTCCCGATGCATTTTCAGTTTCCCCTCCGCACCGGGAAATTTGGTGGTCAGATTTGGGGTCAGGTGAGTTCGATTCGGGTTGATACGGAACCACGGCTTACCGGAGGTAAACCCTGCATTCTGGCTATGTGTGCGCAGAATATTCCCGCAGACAGAGCTTAACGTTGATAAATCCGTGTCTCATAGGGCCGTAAAATGTGCAGCGCTCCCTCCTCCTGATAGTTACCCAGTAGCAATTGCGCACCTTCCAGCACCAACTGTTGTGAATCAACCTCTTGTGGACAGGCGCTGAAATTACCGATCACCAGGATCTGCTGATTTTCCAGCGTACGCAGATAGGCGTAAATATGGGGGTCGGAAGGCAACAGGAGTTGATAGTTCCCCTCAATCAGCGCTGGCATCTGCCGCCGCAGGCGGATCAGCGCACGATAAAAATTCAGAACGGAATGGTTATCTTCGCGCTGCTGCGCGACGTTGATTTCGCGGTAATTGCTGTTTGCAGGAAACCAGGGCGTCACGGAGCTGAAACCGCCATGAATGCTGTGATCCCACTGCATCGGTGTACGTGAGTTATCGCGCCCGGTACGGCTAAGAATTGCCAGAATGTCTGACTCCTCCATGCCCTGTCTGCGCATTTCACTCGCACGTTTTCTTGCGGCAACATCGTCAAAATCATCCAGGCTGGCGAAATGCGTATTGGTCATGCCGAGCTCCTGTCCCTGATAGATAAACGGCGTTCCTTTCATCAGGAAGTACATAGCTGCAATGGCAGTCGCACTCTCACGATGATAGTTTTCGGCGTCGCCCCATCCTGACACCACGCGGGGAAGATCATGGTTCTCGACGTATAACGCATTCCAGCCTTTATTTTCCAGCAGCGTCTGCCAGCGCGTGAAAATATCTTTTAAGCCCATCAGATCGAGGCCAGACTGCGGTTTAGTGTGTTGACCGTCCTGCCACAGCTTTACGTGCTCAAACTGAAAGATCATATTCAGTCTGCCGCGCTGCTCACCAACCCATTCTTCGCCCTGTTCAGCGGTGACGCCGTTCATCTCACCGACGGTAACAATGTCGTAGCGGCTGAGTACCTGTTCACACATGTCATCGACGTAATCGAGCAATCCGTCATAATTCAGATGGCGTTCGAACGACGGCACATAAGGGAGTCCCTGCGGATTAGGCATGTCACTGAATGCTGGCTCTTTTTTCATATGACAGATAGCATCAATTCGGAAGCCGTCCACGCCTTTATCAAGCCACCAGCGCATCATGGTGTAAATGGCCGAGCGCACCCCGGGGTTCTCCCAGTTGAGATCCGGCTGCCTTTCAGAAAACAGATGTAAAAAGTACTGCCCGGTGGCCGCGCTATGCTTCCAGGCGGACCCGTTAAAAATGCTCTCCCAGTTATTCGGCTCCCCACCCTGTTTACCGTCGCGCCAGATGTACCAGTCGCGTTTCGGATTATCGAGGGAGGAACCCGACTCCACAAACCAGGGATGTTCATCAGAAGTATGATTAACGACCAAATCAATAATCAACCGCATCCCGCGCAGATGAACCTGCTTCAGCAGGTGGTCAAAATCGGCCATCGTGCCGAATTCTGCCATGATTTGCTGGTAATCGCTGATGTCGTAGCCGTTGTCGTCGTTGGGTGACTGATATATCGGACAGATCCAGATCAGATCGATCCCCAGATCCTTAAGATAATCGAGTTTTTCAGTTATGCCGTTAATATCGCCAATACCATCGCGGTTGCTGTCTTTGAAGCTGCGTGGATAGATCTGATACGCCACGGCCTCTTTCCACCAGTTTGCCATCAGAGACTCCCGATTAATAAAGCAAAAGATTCATAGGGTTGCAGTTGTAAACGCGCACCCAGTTGCTCACGTGGCGCATAGTTACTGATCAGGCACTGGCCCTGCAACGACTGCAGGTTGTCCGGTACGTCAAGCGTCAGGGGTTCACGGGTGAAATTATTGATCACCACCAGCGTCTGGTCGCCCGACGTGCGTAACCAGGCAAAAACCTGCGGATGGCTGTTGAAAATCTGCCTGAAGTCGCCGTGAACCAGCAGCGGTTGTTGCTTACGCAGCGCCACAAGTTTCTGGTAGTGGTAAAAAACAGAGTTGGGATCGTCAAGCGCCGCCGCCACGTTTATCTGTTTATAATTGGGATTCACGTCAATCCAGGGCTGTGATGTTGTAAAACCAGCATGCTGACTGCTGTCCCACTGCATCGGCGTTCGGGCGTTATCGCGACCGTTGGCGTGGATCCCCCTCATCATCTCTTCGCGACTGACGCCTTCGGCCACCCGTTCCTGATACAAATTCAGACTTTCAATATCCCGATAGTCGTCAATACGCGGAAAACGCACGTTGGTCATGCCAATCTCTTCGCCCTGATAAATGTAAGGCGTGCCTTTAAGGCAGTGGAGCGCTGTGGCCAGCATTTTTGCCGACTCGACGCGATACTGACCTTCATCGCCAAATTTGGAAACGGCGCGTGGCAAATCGTGATTGCTCCAAAACAGCGAGTTCCAGCCGCGGTGGGCTAACGCTGTCTGCCATTTGTCGATAACAGCCTTGAAATGCAGCAGATCAAAGGGCTTGTTGCGCCACTTTCCATGATGTTCATCCCAGAAAAGCCTGATGTGCTCAAACTGAAAGACCATCGTCAGTTCCTGCCGCGCTTCGGCGCTGTAAAGCAGTGCATCTTCCGGCGTTGCACTCCACGTCTCACCAACGGTTATGCTGCCGTACGGGCCAAAGGTGGCGCGGTTCATCTGATGAAGATAAAGATGCAGATTTTTACCGTTCGCCATGATCTGTTGATCGACGTCTTTGCCGATCAGGTCAATAACGTCCATTCTGAACCCGCCGATACCACGCGCCAGCCAGCGGTTCATCATCGCGTGGATGGCGGCACGTACGTCGGGATTTTCCCAGTTGAGATCCGGCTGGCGCGTTGAAAACTGGTGCAGATAATATTCCCCACTGGCCTTATCCAGTGTCCAGGCGCTGCCGCCAAAATGGGAACGTTGATCATTGGGCGGTCCGCCGTCGGCCGCCGGTTTGCGCCAGATGTAGAAATCACGGTAAACACTGTTTTTTGATGTCAGCGCATCAATAAACCACGGATGCTCATCGGAGGTGTGATTGACAACCAGATCCATCAGAATGCCGATATCCCGTGCTTTTGCTTCCGCGATCAGATGCTCCATTTCAGCCATCGAGCCAAAAATATCGGCAATATTCTCGTAATCGGAGATGTCATAGCCGTTATCGTCCATCGGCGAACGATAAACCGGCGACAGCCACAGCATGTTGATGCCGAGCTGCTGCAAATAGTCGAGTTTACTGATGATGCCGTTGAGATCACCGGTACCGTCACCGTTACTGTCCATAAAGCTGCGCGGATAGACCTGATAAACCACGGCATCCTTCCACTGCTGTGCGCTGTGCATATCACTCATGACTTTCTCTTCCCTAAACGGATTAATGATTCATGGTCAGATGGCGATGGAACGCCCGACCGTGACTGTCGAACAGGTAACAGCGCTCCACCGGCAGCCGCACGCCAACGATCTCGCCAACCTGAATGGCTGAACGTTCTGCGTGACGGACCACCCAGGGTTCACTGGCATTGCCGTTATCCAGATACAACAAAGTTTCGTTGCCCATCTGCTCAACAAACATCACCTCTCCCTGATATTCACACTCTTCCCGATTGCCGCTGCGAATATGTTCCGGGCGAATACCCAAGTTCACGCTGTGGCCCTGTGCCGCTGCCGGCGTGGCAACAGGCAGAACCAGCGCCTTGCCGTTATCCAGCTCGACCACGCTTTGTTGTTCACCCGCCTGGCGCAGCGTGGCGGGAAGCAGATTCATCTTCGGCGAACCGATAAACTGCGCCACAAACTCATTGGCAGGTTGGTCGTACAGCTCCAGCGGCGTGCCCACTTGCTCGATGTTGCCCTGATTGAGCACCACAATACGGTCGGCAAGCGTCATCGCCTCGACCTGATCGTGGGTGACATAAATAATGGTGACGCCCAGACGTTTGTGCAGGGCCGACACCTCCATGCGCATCTGCACGCGCAGGGAAGCGTCGAGGTTTGAAAGCGGTTCGTCGAACAGGAACAGGCGGGGTTCACGCACGATGGCACGGCCAATCGCTACACGCTGGCGCTGGCCGCCGGACAAGTCTTTTGGCCGTCGCGCCAGCAGGGGTTCGAGCTGTAAAATACGTGCGCACTCACGCACGCGCTGGTCGATTTCGGATGCCGGATGGCGCGCAAGCTCCAGCCCAAACGCCATATTCTGATAGACGCTCATGTGCGGATAGAGGGCATATGACTGAAATACCATGCCAATGCCGCGTTCTGCCGGCGTGTCATCGTTCACATAGTTCCCGTCGATATACATGCCCCCGCCACTTATCTCCTCAAGCCCGGCAATCATCCGCAGTAGTGTTGACTTGCCGCAGCCGGAAGGCCCGACGATCACCACAAACTCTCCGCTTTTAATGTGCAGATCCAGCGATTTGATGACCTCTGTCTTTGCACCATAGCGTTTTTGAATCTTGTCCAAGGTCAGTTGCGCCATATTCCCCTCCGAATCCATGATGTTGTTATGCCGGAAGCTCCCGGCATCAATAGAGTCTGTTTTTATTTCAGATAGTTAAGCCATGGGCTCTGACGAGAAATCATCACATCCACCAGTTCTGGAATAGCACGGCATTTGTTGTTCACCGGGTCAACCAGCAGTGCCTGAATCACCAGATCGCGGGCCCCTTCAAGGATGGCCTCCGCCGTCAGGTCGTGGATGGCAACCTGATTACTGAGTAGCCCGCCGATACCGGCCGGGACATCGATCTTGATCCCATGTACACCTTTCCGGTCAATAATCGCAGGCACTTCCACGGCGATAAACGCTGGCAGTTGTTTGATAAATCCGCGGTTCGGAATGTTGACGGCGGCCTCCTCATAGCCTGAGTCGGTCAGAATCCCTTCGATGACGGGCACCACGCGCTCCTTCAACTTAAGCTCAATCTTCGGCTGCACCTCACCGAGGTAGTTACGATAGAAAGTATAAAAGTCGAGAATGCCGCGATGATCGCTGACCTCGCCCGCCCAGCTGATGTATTCGCCAAAATGGCTGTCGCCGGTGATCGGCAGGTGGTGGAACTTCTCAAGGATTTCTTTGAATAACGTACGGTCTGCCCAGGGATACGAACTGTCTTTGCCGCCGAGCGCATGACGCTCGGTGCTGCCTTCGGTTTCCACCCACTTACCGTGGGTGCGGGTATACGCCAGGATGTCGCTGTAACCCGGCAAAGTCGCGAAATAGTCCGGGGCTTTGGCTCTGACGTCGGCATACGCGTCTTTACCACTGTCTTTATACCGGGCTTCTAACAGCACGCTGAAGTGGTTGAGGCCACCCGAACGCAGATTCAGATTATCGAAGGAGGTTCCCAGCATTTCAGGCAGATAGCGCTCAAGGGACGCTATTTCGTGACACATGCCGACAAAATTCAGCTCAGGGAAGGCACGATGCACGGTGGTACAAATGCGGCTCATCGGATTGGAATAATTAAATATCCAGGCGTCAGGGCAAATGTTGGCCACGTCGGCGCAGATGTCCAAAATAGGCGGAATAATACGCAGCGCATGGAACAATCCCCCCGGGCCGCCGTTCTCGCCATAGACCTGCTGAATGCCATACTGCTGCGGGATCTGCCAGTCAAGATCCCACAGGGCAAAACGATCGCCCACCTCAATCGAGATAATCACAAACCCGGCACCGCGCAACGCCGTGGCACGGTCAGTGGTCGCACTGACGATAAAGGGGAGATCTTCTTTTGCCAGGAAATCACGGGCCGTCTTTTCCGTTACCGCCAGCGAGGCCGGATTGATGTCATGGAGTACGATTTCACTGCCGTACAGCGCGGTGCTCTGGAAAATGTCACCCAGCGTACCGTAACCAAACTGCGCACTGCCTGCGCCCACTAAAACAATTTTTGTAGCCATATTATTCGGGTCTCCTGACGATACTGATTGAGGCATCAGCCTTTGACTGCGCCGTTGGTTAATCCACTGACAATGCGTCGCTGGAAAATAAGCACCAGCACCACAATGGGAAGCGTGACGATGACTGAGGAAGCCATGATGGCGCCCCATGGAAGTTCGAATTGGGAAGATCCTTGCAACATACTGATCGCCACGGGAACGGTTCGCTTGTCGCCGGAAATCACAAACGTCAGGGCAAACATAAATTCATTCCAGGCGCCGATGAACGCCAGCAGTCCTGTCGTCACCAGCGACGGCCCCATGATGGGCACAAAGATACGGCTGATAATGGTCCAGGTGCTGGCACCATCGACGATTGCCGCTTCTTCCAGCTCGACGGGAATCGCCTTCATAAAGGTGGTCAGCACCCAGATTGTGAAGGGTAATGAAAAGGTGGAGTAGGACAGGACCAGCGCGCCAAGCGAGTCATACAATCCCATAAACCGCACCAGCTCAAACATACCTGACAGCACAGCCACCTGCGGGAACATGGACACACAGAGAATGGTGAACAGCAGATATTTTCGCCCTGTAAAACGAATGCGCGACAGCGCAAAAGCAGCCGTGATTGACACCAGCAGACACAGACCAACAGTGAGCGTTGCCACCACCGCCGAGTTAAAGAGACTGCGGGCAATGCCGTTATCCATCAGCGCGGTCACGTAATTCCCCCAGTTCATTTCATCGGGCAACCAGATCACGGTGAACAGATTTGCCCCCGAACGTAGCGAGGTGATAATCGCGTAGTAGAACGGGAACAGGCAGATCAAACAGGCAAATGCAGATCCTGCAAAAATCAGTGAACGCTGTGCGAGTTTTTGCTGCTGACGTTTCATTTTCATGATTATTCCTCTCCATTGCGGCGGCGACCCAGCATCAGGAAGCAGGCTGCAATCCCTGCCACCATCATGAATACCAGTACCGACGCAGCGGAACCGGATCCCATCTCCTGATAACTCACCAGCAAATCTCGTGCATAACCCGACACCGACACGGTGGCTTCACTGTTGGAGGTCAGGATATAAATCAGATCAAACACCCGTAGCGCATCCATGACGCGGAAAATCAGCGCGACAATCATTGCCGGCATGATCAACGGCAGTGTGATTCGACGAAAACGCTGCCAGGTATTGGCCCCGTCAATCCGCGCCGCTTCATACAGATCGCGCGGAATCAGCTGCAACGCGGCCAGCAGCATCAGCGCCATAAACGGTGTGGTTTTCCAGACATCGACGATGACCACCGCCCACATGGATAACCCCGGGTCTGCTACCCATGCCAGCGGGGAGTGAATAACCCCAAGCCTGAGCAACAGATTGTTCACCACCCCATACTGGTCATGGAACATCCAGCTCCACATTCTGGCGGACACAATCGTCGGGATCGCCCACGGCACCAGAATGGCGGTTCGCACCAGCCCCTGACCGCGAAACTTCTGGTTCATCAGCAAGGCAAGCAGCATGCCGAACACCAGTTCAAGCGACACCGACATCACGCTGAAACGCAGCGTGTTACCAACGGCCTTCCACCACAGCGGATCGGCCAGGACGCCGTAATAATGGGCACCGTCGGCCAGGTCAATGTAGTTGGTGAAGCCGACAAAACGGTAATCATCGGGCGAATCCAGCATGGCATCGGTGAAGCTGTAAAACAGTGTGCGGAACAGCGGCCAGCCTGCAACGGCGGCCAGTAACAGAAGAGATGGCGCCACCAGCAGCCAGGCGATACGGCTGCGGCGTAGCTGATAACCGGGCTTGCTGCGCTTCACCGCGCGGCTGCCAACGTTATCGTCAGGAAGTGATAGTGAGGGTGTTTCTGGCTTCATGCGTCAAACTCCGGACCGTTAATGGGGACGCTGAACTCAGCGCCATCCTCTGGCTTTAATTCTCTCCAGCCGCTGCTGCAACTCTGCCACTGCGGTCGCCCCGTCGCTGTCGCCACGCAGCACGTTGTAAGTTGCGTTATAAATCGCTTTGGAGACCTGCGCGTACTGGCGTTTGGTCTGCGATGCAGGGCGAGGCCTGGCCAGCAGGAAGATCTCTTTAAACTCGGCGAGATAGGGTGCCTGCGCCAGGACGTCAGGATCGTCATACAGCGCGGTGCGCGACGGCGCCCTGCCCATCAGCGTCAGCCCTTTCTTCTGTGATTCGGCACTGCTGACAATTTTTAACAGCGCCAGCGCGGCTTTCGGATTTTTGGTGTAAGCGCTGATCGCCCAGTGCCAGCCGCCCATGGTGCTAACAGAGGTGCCGTCCTCGCTCCGGGGTAACGGAATGACGCCGACTTTGCCACGGATCGGGCTGCTGCGGTCTTGCGCCAGCGTGTAGGCATAAGGCCAGTTGCGCATAAACAGGGCATCACCGTTCTGGAAGACCGGACGGGACTCCTCTTCCATGTAACCTAATGCTCCCGGTGGAACGATTTTCCCGATCCATGCCGCGGCCATATCCAGCGCCTGTGCGGCGCGTTGATTGTTGATGGTGATATTGCCGTTAGTATCAATAAAACTGCCGCCCTTCTGCGACTCCACCCACTCCAGCGCATTGCAGGTCAGCCCCTCATAGGCTTTGCCCTGAAACACCAGCCCCCAGAAGTTTTGATGTCCCGCTTCACGCTCACCTTGTTGAATCAGCGTGGCAATACGCGTCAGCTCGCTCCAGGTCACAGGCGGCTTTTGGCCGTATTTCGCCAATAAATCTTTGCGATAAAACAGCGCGCCTGCATCCATGTAAGCGGGAATGGCTTTGACACGACCGTTAACGATGTCGTTTTGGAACGCGTTCGGGAAAAAATCATTGCGGATATCACTGACGCTATCTGTTAAATCCAGCAGATGTTTATCCAGCACACCGATCCAGACGGTGTCGGCCAGGAAGAGATCGATCGCGCCCGAATCTTTGGCGGCAAATATCTGTTGAAACAACGACAATTTTTCATTCGAGGCCGGTGGAAGATCGATAAATTCCAGCGTGTGACCGGTCCGCGCTTCAAACTGCTGTTTAATGTCGTTACAGAACTGACGACTTTCCTTGCCAGGCGGACATTCCATACGCAGGGTGTCGGCATGAACCAGACTCGATGTCAGGGTCAGCGTGGCTGCAACCAGTCCCGGGATTACTCGTCTCATGGCTTACTCTCAGGTCGTGGCGGGAATACCGTCATAGGAGGAAAATAGCGAAGCGGAGACATTGGTGGAAATTGATTTTCACTGCTAAGGTATACAAATTATCTATACCACCTGGGAAATGTGTGATCTTGGATAAAATTCTGCGGCAGTTTATCGAAGTGGCGATGTTCAAAAATGTGAGTCATGCAGCAAACAAACTTTGCCTTAGTCAGCCGACACTTACGCATAATATGAAGAAGCTGGAGGAGAATCTGGGCGTGCAACTGCTTGTGCGCACCTCAACGGGCGTGAAAACGACCGAGTACGGCGATCTTTTGCTGGAGCAGGCGCAGATGATGCAGCGTATTTATGAAAATACGCTGAGTAAACTGGCGCTTATCAAAGCGCGTCAGGTGCAGAGTTTGCGAATGGGCACCGGGCATGCCTGGTGGCACATGTTTGTACGCGACAGTTTCAACACTTACCGCACGCTGCATCCCACGGTAAATATCCATATCGATCAGGGAAATCACCTGCGACTGATGGACTTACTGCTTGGCGGTGATATCGATCTCTTTATCGGGCATGAGATTCAGGGGCTGAATTCCAGGGCAGGCATCACCTTTGTGCCGCTGTTCAGCGTCACCGACAGCCTGTTTGTCCGACGCGGGCATCCGTTAGGCAACAACGTCATCGACCCCTTCCAGCTGCAAGACTATCCTTGCGTTGAACTGACGCCGGATGAAGGGCGTTTTCAACACATGGTCGAGGACATGCAACCCAAAAGGCTGGCGCGCAACCAGATGCATCTTGAAGATAGGGTGATCTGGTCAACTAACTCGATGATGGCGGCGATAGACATGGTCAATGATTCCGACGCCATCATGCTGAGTTATCCGACGTGCATGGCGGACTACTTTGCGCGTTACGGCATTATACCGCTGCAAACCACGCAACAAAGCCCGCGCTATAACGTGGGCTTTTATATGATGCGGGAGAAGATGGATGCGGCGCACGTGGTGCAGATGCAGGCATTGATGCAAGAGCATCTGGCGCGGGTCAGCCACCTGCTGGTCTGACTATTTTTGAGTTAACGCCGTCAGCGCCTGATACAGCGACCGGGTATTGCCCGGTCCGACCACCAGATGATACTCCGTGTCGCATTGTGGTGTTTCTACTTCAAGTACAGCCCGAATGGCCTCCGGTGCTTCTAATGCCTGCCTGTCGAGCAGGGAAGCATCGCGCACCTGCATCCGGATCCTACTGGCACAGTAGGTCATTTTAGTGAGGTTATCCGCGCCGCCAATTGAGTGAACAACTAACGCTGCCAGTTGTTGGGTTTCCATATTCTCTCCTGATAGCCCTTAATGTTTCCGCAGCAGCATAAGTCTGACGTTCAACAAAGTGAAATCGATTTATTCGCAAGCGATATAGACGTTGTCTATATCTTTACGGCAGGGTCTCTGCCATTGAATACCTCAGGCATTTCCAGTTTTCCCTCCGCTCCGGGACAATCATCCCCTCCCGGATGGGGGGTTTAACGCTGACAATCAATAAGCGCGACGTAACGCCGCGCTTTGATTTACATGCAGAATACGTTTTCACTCGCTTACTGCGGAACAGGTGTCACCAACGGCTCGCCAGCAAAATAGGCGTTGACATTTTCCAGCACCAGACGCGACATCTCTTTGCGCGTCGCCCAGGTAGCACTGGCCATATGCGGCGTGACCACCACATTTGCCCGGTGTAACAATGCGTGCGGAACGTGCGGTTCGTCGGTGAAAACATCAAGACCGGCTCCCCCGAGTGTCCCCTCTTCGATGGCTTCAATCAGCGCCCGCTCATCGACTACCGAACCACGGGAAATATTGATCAGAATGCCTTCCGCGCCCAGAGCATTCAATACATCGCGGTTAACGAGGCCGCGGGTTTCGGCACCACCGTTGGTACAGACCACCAGAAAATCACTCGCCCCGGCCAGCGATAGCAAAGTTGCATGGAAGGTGTAATCCGTGTCGGCAAGTGCAGCGCGATCCGTATAGGCGATCGACATATTAAATGCCGCAGCGCGTTTGGCGATAGCACGCCCAATACGCCCCATGCCAATAATGCCTAACCGCGCCCCTGAGACTTTACGGGTCCAGGGATAACCGCCCTTCTGCCATGCTCCCTGTTCGATAAAGCGTTGTGCTGCGGGGATCTGGCGTGACGTTGCCAGTATCAACCCCATGGCCAGGTCGGCGACGTCATCCGTCAATACGCCGGGGGTATGGGTCACAGCAATCTCACGCTCTCTTGCTGCGGCAACATCAATACCGTCATAGCCAACACCAAAGTCGCTGATGAGTTCAAGGTTAGGTAGCCGTCCCATAAATTCGCGACTGACCACGGCTTCGCCGTTAGTGAGTACTACACGAAACTCGGCGGCCAGCCGGTCAAACTCCCCGGCGGCCATGTCGTTGTATTCATACACATCGTATAGCGCGTTCAGTTGTGCATTCAACTGATCTGGCAGCGATGCCTGCTTCAATATTTTCTGTTTAACCGCGATATTCTTCATAACGAGACCTTAGTGTTGCGATAATGATGAGGCTGACGATTTTGTCGCTATTACTTTAGCCGGACGGCCGACATAGATACCGACGATGCCGCCGATAACCAGTGCCGTAGCAATGATCAATAAGCCATAATGGAAACTGCCGGTGACATCCTTTATTTTTCCCAGCAATGGCGGCAATCCCAGACCGGCAAAGTTGGCAATGGCATTAATGAAAGCAATAGAAGCCGCCGCAGCAACACCCGCTAATTTTTCGGTCGTTACCGCCCAGAATATCGGGGTCAGCGCGAAGTTAAAGCCTACAGTCAATACCAGCATAATATAGGCAATAAAGAGGTTACTGGTATATATCGAAGCAGCCAGCAGTAAGCCGGAAATAATTAACGGCACCCCCAGATGCAGCGATCGCTCTTTGGTGAGATCCGAATGACGTCCATTCACGTACATAAAGATCGCGGCAAAGGCAAAAGGAATGGCCGACAAAACGCTAATAACGAAATTACTCTGTTCTGTAGCCACACTTTTAATAATGAGCGGCAGGAAGAGTGTAATACCAATTGAGCAAAATGCTTGCAGGAACCACACCAGACTCAACATCAATACCACTTTATTCCTGAGCGCACTGGCCCATGAATGATGTTTCCCTACTTCTACGTCACCATTCTCTTGTTGTAACCGGGTGTTCAGCCATTTTTTCTCGTCCGCACTCAACCAGGTGGCATGATTTGGCGTATCCGGCAGACGTAACAGTACCAGACAGCCGAGAATGATGGCCGGGATGCCTTCCATCGCAAACAGCCAGCGCCAGCCCGCGATATCAGCAATGCCGTGCATATTGAGAATACTGCCGGAAATCGGTAATCCAATCACTGACGCCAGCACCGATCCCATATAGAAGAACGACATGGCACGGGCGCGGTTGCTCTTGGGAAACCAGCAGGAGATATAGTAGATAATCCCCGGTGTAAACCCGGCTTCTGCCATACCCAGCAAAAAGCGCATCACGTACAGTTGTGTCGGCGTATGGACCAGTGACATCCCGGCGCTGACAACCCCCCAGGTAATCATGATGCGCGCAATCCAGATGCGTGCACCAACCCGCGTCATAATGACGTTACTGGGTATTTCAAAAATGATGTAGGAGATATAGAACATACCGACACCCAGGCCATACATACTGGCAGACAGGCCCAAATCGGCATTCATTTGCAGTGCCGCAACGGATATATTGGTTTTATCCAGATTGGCAACAAAGTAGCAAATAATAATAAAAGGTATTATTTTTGCGTTTAATTTTTTTAGTGTTGTAGAGCACAGATCGATGTTCATTATTATCACCTTAATGAGTCTGCTCTGGTGTCAGGGCATAAGATGGCCATTCCACGTAATGTGGATTAAAAAACAAATACGGATATATCGATATTATTATTAATTGCTTTATTGATATAGTTTTACCTGATAGCTCTGTGACTTAAAATATATAGAACAGGTTACCATTCGGCGACAGCACCATCTTCATAACGCCAAATTGGGTTGCGCCAGTCAGGGGCATTCTTACTGCGCTCAATCACCAACTCCTCATTAATTTCAACGCCCAGTCCGGGTTTATTCAGCGGATAGAAATAACCATCCGTCATGGTAAAGTCTTCTTTATTAATGACATAATCCAATAATTCGGCTCCCTTATTATAATGGATACCCATACTCTGCTCCTGGAATACCGCATTACGCGCCACAAAATCCAGATGCAGGCAAGAAGCCAGTGCGATCGGCCCCAACGGACAATGCGGTGCCAGCGAAATATCGTAAGACTCTGCCATCGCCGCAATTTTGAAGCATTCCGTGATCCCACCTGCGTGCGACAAATCCGGCTGGATAATGGCTAAACCACCGTCGGCCAATACACGTTTGAACTCAAAGCGCGAGAACATGCGTTCACCGGCAGCAATGGGAATATGTGTCTGAGCAGCCAGACGAGGATAGTATTCTGCCTGTTCGGCCAGTACCGGTTCTTCGATAAATAGCGGACGGTAAGGTTCGAGCTCTTTGATCAGAATCTTCGCCATAGGTGCATTGACGCGGCCATGGAAGTCGAGTCCGAACTCAATGCTGTTACCGAATGCTTCACGAATTTGCGCCACGACGGCGACGGCATCGTCAACTTTACGTGAATTGTCTATCATGCCCATTTCTTCGCAGCCATTGAGTTTAAAGGTATCAAAACCAATGCCTTTCAACTTTTTAATGCCTTCAATCACATCTGCCGGGCGGTCGCCGCCAACCCAACTGTAGGCTTTAATCTTATCGCGAACCAGACCACCGAGCAGTTGATAAACAGGAACGCCCAGGGCTTTGCCCTTAATGTCCCACAGTGCCTGATCGATGCCGGAAATCGCGCTCATCAGAATCGGACCACCGCGATAAAATCCACCGCGATAGAGGGTCTGCCAAATGTCATTGATGCGCGCCGGATCCTGTCCGATCACATATTCAGACAGCTCATGCACAGCAGCCTCAACACTGCGGGCACGGCCTTCAACAACCGGCTCTCCCCAACCGACAATGCCTTCATCAGTTTCTATTTTCAGGAACATCCAGCGCGGCGGCAGCCGGTAGGTGGTTAGTTTGGTCACTTTCATCGGGTTGATTCCTTATAAGCTTTAACAAAGGCGTTAGCTTGTTGTGTCGTACGTTCAACAGACTGTCCGGCACGGTAGAGATCACTTCCCAGCCCTGCACCGATACAACCGGCATTAAGATAGAGATGTAAATTTTCAGGAGTGATACCCCCCACGGCAAAGACCGGAATTTCTGGCGGTAGCACCGCTTTCAACGCTTTGATGTAATCCGGTCCAAAGGCGTTGGAAGGGAAGATTTTCAGCGCCTGAGCGCCCGCATCCAGCGCATTGAAGGCTTCCGTCGCGGTCGCGCAACCAGAGCAGACGGTCATGCCATACCCCACAGCCCGGCGAATCACTTCCGGCTGAATATTAGGGGTGACCACCAGACGGCTGCCCATCGCATTCAGTTCATCAACTTGTGCAGGTTGTAAAACCGTCCCGGCACCAATCAGCGCCCGATGCCCGAACTCTTTCACCGTTTCACTGATGCTGCGCTGCCAGTCAGGCGAGTTGAGTGGGATCTCCACGGCATCAAAACCTGCCTCCAGCAATGCTGTCACATGCGCCTGAACGTCTTGTGGCGTGATACCGCGCAGAATGGCGATTAACGGAAGTTCAGTATTCCAACTCATTGATAATACTCCTTACACCTGCCTGGAAAGCGCGATCGCCTTCCAGCGTTTGCCAGGTCAGTCCGGCAAACTTCAATGCCTGCTGGTAACGTGCGGTCAGTTTGGGACTCCCAATTAAGGTAATGGGCTGATCGCCAGTGATGCCGTATTGCCGCTGCATTTGCGACACTTCATTGCCGATCAACAACCCCGACAGCCATTCACTGACGGCGCTTTTATCTAATTGCCCTAACACATGCGCCGCGCGGGTCTCAAAAAGACTGCGAATAATGTTGGTTTCTTTGAAACCACTCTCCAGCCCCTGCTGGAATACCGCCGGATTTGCCTGTTGCCCGGTCAGCCCGATACCAATCAGCGAATGGTGTATCAGCAAATGGTGGAGTTCGCCGGTCATGACAGTACGGAAATCAACAACCTCGCTACCGTCCATCTGTACCCATTTACTGTGCGTTCCCGGCATCAGATAAAGCGAAGCCGGACATTCTGTATAAGCACCTATTAACTGTGTTTCTTCACCGCGAATGACATTGCAATTACCCTCGCTGACCACACTCAGACCGGGAATAATCCACGCGTTGAACGGTGTGGCCTGCTCCACCCGCGTTAACTGTCTGGAGAAATCAGTCAGCCGCGTCGGGCAAGGCAGATAAGGTACCGTCATCCATCCTGCGTTGCTGCCAACCATTCCCGCCATCAGAACCGGTACCTGATGAGCTTGCCAGGGTAAAAGTGTGTCGCGGAAAACCTGTTCAGGAGTACGGCCATTGAGCCGGGTAACCCCCGCTTCTGACTCCAGGTGATCGGTACATTCACCGTTCAGGTAGAGCCAGGCGCGCAAGTTGGTCGAACCCCAGTCAATGGCGATATAACTTTCTCTCATGTAATATCCTTCAGCCTTTTGGTCGAGCTGGCGATCATTGTCAGTGCCGCCTGTTCTGCTGCATCTGCGTTCTGATGCCGTATCGCATCGTACAGATCCTGATGCTCCTTCAATGTGCGCGGCATGTTGGCTTCATCGGCCATATAGGTCCGTTCAAATACGGCACGCTGTAAGGAACTTATCGCCACACTGAGTTGTTGCAGCACCGGGTTATGCACCGACGCCAGTACCGCTTCGTGAAAACGGATATCAGCCTCATTGAAGGCGTCACGATTTTGGTGATCGGCGATCATATCGTTAAGCGCTTTTTCAATAACCGCTAATTCGCTGGAGGTCGCCCTTTCCGCAGCCCAGCGGGCAATGACCGGTTCAACCAGATTACGCACCTCGCTCATCGCCGGGATCAGCCGCGGGTCATAATCATTCGCCAACGACCACTGCAAAACATCGGTATCCAGATAATTCCACTGGTTGCGTAAAGCCACAAAAGCACCGCGATAACGCTTTATCTCCACCAGCCGCTTCGACATCAACGAGCGAAGCACTTCACGAATGATGTTCCGTGACGTCTGGAACTCTTCGCACAACTCCGTTTCCGCTGGCAGCGCAGACCCCGGGGCATATTTGCCACTGACGATTTGCTGCCCTATCTCGAGAATAATGCGATCGGTTTTGCTCAACTCCTGGCTACTCATAGATGCTCCACAAAAGACTAAAAGGAAAAGTTGCCGGGTACTTTACCTGTATCGAGCCTATGCGTCGCAAGATCACCGCACAATTCACAATTATTGTTCTTAACCTTGATTAAAATTGTAGTACAAAGTATTAATCATGTACTGCAATGTAGATCACAAAACGGTCGATGCCTTGCGATTTTGCTGAACAGCAGGGGTTAGCACGAAGATCGTTTTCGTTTGGCGAAAATCCAACAAGATGAGAATCTTTTATCCCTTTCTGGCCTGAGTTCGCTGGAAAGATGGGCTGAGAGAAATGCGTCGAATTGAATTAAACAGGCTGGATGATGCCATCAGTCTCTTTTAGGCATACAGCGAACTGGCCGGTATCACGGGCTCTCCTGTCAACCTCTTCTATTGCATTTTCCAGTGAATTGAGTTTCTCGTCCTGAAAACAAGGTGTGCGGGGTGAAGACAGGTAATCGAAAAGTGCCGATGCGTCTTTCTGTTTGAATGCGCGAATAATGAGTCGCGGTGTGGTAGTTAAAATCATTAAGACTACATATTATCTGGCAGGCGTTTATGCATTCTGAAAAGGCGGGCAACTGGTAAATCCAGGTTGTCCGCGCTAACCTCACTGGCTACTCAGGCATTGGGTCTGTCACTTTTGAAAGGGCATAGGGAATGGTCAGCTTAGCGGAAGAAATCAGTCTTGAGGTATGTGAAGATTCAGATGCAGCGCAATTGCTGCTAATTGAAGAAGGGCTCAATGAATTTAACGATCTTATGACGGGTATAAACGATCGTAAGCCACTGTCTGTATTGGTCAGATCAACCCGCACGGGTAAGGTACTTGGCGGAATGCAAGGGCGGTCATCGCTGGGACTCCTGTTTATAGATCTTTTTTATCTTCCACCCGAGTTGCGAAAAATGGGGATAGGTTCAGACATCCTTCATCGCTTTGAAGATGAAGGGCGAAAAAGAGGCTGCTCTGCTGCGTTTCTCTATACAATAAGCTTTCAGGCTCCTGATTTTTATAAAAAGTATGGCTGGGAAGAGTTCGGGCGTATTGACTGTCAACCGGAAGGAACAAGCCGTATTTTTATGAAAAAATCATTATAGGACATCTTAAATTTTGGCAAATATAACCAGGGGTAGTTAGTTCCCCAATATCATCTTGTTGATGAGTATTTACTCGCGCTCTGCCCATTTCTGTCACATAGCAGCCTCCACGCAGACGGACTGTCCGCTGTGAGCGGGGAGCGGACGTTTACTGAGGACTACTAAATATTTTCATCATTTTAAACATAACATCCCTGTTGTGAATCTGAAGGATTTTGGTTATAAAAACAGCAAGATAACTCATTGAATGAATCAAAAACTCAGGAGACATTTTGCCGATAACTACCTCTCGACTGCATCTTCGCCCTGTAATCAACTCAGACGGAGATGACCTTTTCAGAATTTATGGCGACCCTGCCACAAATACGTTTAATCCTGTAGGACCGTATCCTGATATTGATTATGCTCGTGATGTCTTGGCTCGATGGCTTAAACACTGGGAAGATTACGGTTTCGGAAACTGGGCTATCTCGTTAAAAGATAATCCTGAAAGGATTATCGGTTTTGGCGGGCTAAACATCCGCAGTTATGCCGATATTTCTATCAATAACTTGGGATATCGTTTCTCCACTGAGTCATGGGGAAAAGGCCTGGCGACAGAGTTTGCTAACTATGCGGTCAGCTATGGGTTTAATGAGCTCAAACTGCCTGATATATCTGCCACAGTAAGAGCAAATCACCTGGCGTCACAGAAAGTCCTAACGAATGCCGGACTAAGGTATGTACGTGACATTCATGATGTGGAAAATGCTCCAGCCAGCATGCTGTTTACACTGACCTATGCCGAATGGCACAAACAATAATGTTGATTTACAACGTATTGGGACGACACATTGGGATCAAGCGCGAAGATGATCGCTGCTGATATTTCGCGCAGACCTGACAGAGCGAAAACTTTCCCGACTTTACAATATTACTATTCCGGACAGTATGGCAGAAGACGAGATCATTGGCTGTCTGGGCGATATTTTCCATGAAGCAGCAACAGAGCGTCATCCTGATGTGATACGTGTTGAATAGCAATCTGTCAGGCTCACCCTCCCTAATACAACCGTTTTACCATAAGTCCTTCAACTTCCGCTCATGTAACAAAGCCGCCCGAAGGTGCGGACAGACTGCTATGAGCGAGGCGCTGACCCCGGCTTATTAAAACGAATGTCTGCGCTTCCACTCATTTACAACATCACCCAAAGTTTTTGGATCATCATTACGTATCCACATAATAAATTCACGATCGAATCGAAAATCTTCGCCACACTCCTTAATCATGAAACGACGAACGTTTTGCGTATTTTTGTAGTTTTTATCAATGCTAGTGGCACTGGTCAGTAATGAGCTATGCCAATCAATTTTCAATTTACTCACTCCTATGATGAAGAGGTTGATTAGAAATTAGGATACTAAATGGGCTTAAAGATATGTTTAAGTGAAAGAATAAGCTTGTTTTGAAGTTAATTGCTATCAACTCAGTATTTCTGCCACTCTTTGGCCGAAGGTTGTGGGATCCTGTAACATCATGAGATGACCCGTTGAAGGCATGACAGTGACACTTTTCGCGTGCTGAGTTGCCCAGTCGGGAACATCCCAGCCACTCGCTGAATGTTCACCCGCCAGTAAATGCACAGGGACAGAAGTAAACACGGTTTTGACCAGAGTTTGATAGCCAGGGTCCCCGGTGACCTCGACAACTGACCGGGCCATGGCAAGCAGCGTTGAAGCTGGCTGATGTTTAAGCCAGATTGTCGCGATTTGTATTTTGTCAGACTGCGGATCGATTCCGGAGCCCTCCAGCCAGGTTTCTGGCGAATCTTGCATCTCCGCCGACATGGATTCGACTTGCGTTAATGTCATTTTCGCGATGGTGGATGTCCAGAACGCATCTTTAAGAGAGAAGTTGCCTTCTACACTGACAATCTCCTTAACGCATTCGGGATATTTATGCGCAAACGCGTAGGCCACAGCGCCTCCGACAGAATGACCCACAAGGCTCACGGCGGATCCCTGATATCCGGCCTGGATCACCTCATAAATCCGTTTCACCTGCCCCCAGATGTTTATTTTCCCTACAGGTATATCGCTGCGTGCGCCGTAGCCGTTATAATTATCAAAATTTATTATAAAACATGGAGTAAGACTAATGAGTATCAATGTAAGAACAGCTCAACTTTCTGATATTGATGGTATGTTCGAAGTGAGAACATCGGTAATCGAGAATCATCTGAGTCGTGAAGAAATGCGGCAGATGGGGATTACCGAAAGCGTCGTGGCCGATATGATTGAGAAGAATCATTGCGCATGGGTTGCGATTGAAAACGACAAAATCATCGGTTTTACAATGATTTTGCCGGATGAAGGTTGTCTTTTTGCGGCCTTTGTTCTCCCGGAATATGAAGGCAGAGGTGTAGGTCGCAGGCTTGTTGTGCTAGCTGAGCAGGAATTATTCAAACATCATGAGATTGCTTGGCTGGAAACCGATAAAAATAGTCGCGCGGCGAAATTCTACATGCAACTGGGCTGGGGCAATGAAACAAATATTAACGGCACTGATATCAAATTAGAAAAACGTCGCGATATTTAAACCAATTCAACTTCCATCAATGTCCGCTTCTGGCACAGAGCAGACTGTCAGATCTCTTTGTACCCGCATCGTTTTCACGTTGTTCGTTCTACGCGTGGCAGGGGATGCTTGCCATCTTGCTCATTCCTTGCCAGCGGGAAACATACATCCGCCATTGCGAACCAGCGCCTTCACCTCTTCGCTCACTTCCACGGGGTTTCGACTTAATCGATCAACCCACTCCTTGCGGTGCAATACGTACGACTTCGAATCGTGCTTCGCGCTCCAAAGAACGATGTTAAGCATGACAGGAATGAGGTCGAGGCCCTTCTCGGTCAGAGTGTATAAATCCTTGCGCCCGTCGTCGGGACTGGGCGCCCTCGCAAGAATCCCCTGCTGCTCAAGAAAGGCAAGGCGGGAAGCCAGGACATTGGTCGCAATCCCCTCTTCCGATTTCATAAACTCGCCATAGGTCTTCTTACCGGTAAAAACGATGTCGCGAATGATCAAGAGCGACCACCGGTCGCCGAAGATCTCCACGCCGTAATTTACCGCGCAATGGGACCGAATTTCTTTATTCGTCGTTTTCATGGCGAGATCTTACATCGCTTGTCTATCGCAAGCAAACCCCCCTCTCTTGTTCTCACTTGCTTTTTACAAGTAATTTTACTTGTTTATTGCAAGTGACAAGGCTAGCATGACCTGTACGTTGAGTCCGGTTGTGGGATCGCACCTGCAGTCCATGAACGATTAACCCCCTATCCGTAAGGAAATTGCACATGAGCACTATCAGCATCATCGGCTCCGGCGGCATGGCGGCGGCGATCGGCGGTCTTGCCGCCAGGGCCGGACACCTCGTCGAGGTAATGAGTCGCGACGCTGCCAAGGCGCGGGCGCTGGCAGGGCAGATCGGAGCCGGTGCAACGACGGGAACCTTCGGCGCCACCCCGGCCGGGGACATCGTCATCCTGGCGGTTCCCTACTCCGCCGTTCTCGACGTGCTGAAGCAGTACGGCGAAAAGCTGGCGGGCAAGCTTGTTATCGACATCACCAACCCCATCAAATCCGACTTCTCGGGCTTCCTGACACCTGAAGACAGTTTCGGCGCGCAGGAGATCGCCAGGGTTGCCCCTGCTAATGCCAATATCGTCAAAGCATTCAACACCCAGTCTTCCCACGTCCTGGCTGCCGGTTCAGTTCACGGTCAGTTGCTGGACGTGTTCATCGCCGGGGACGACGCGCAGGCGAAGGCACACGTCTCGGCGTTCATCGGGAGCCTCGGGCTGCGCCCGATGGATACCGGGCCGCTGTTCATGGCGCGGACACTGGAGCATGCCTGCATGCTGTGGTTGGGCCTCATGACCCACGCCATCAAACACACTAATTTCTCGATCGGTGTCAGCCTTCCCGGTTGAGCGCACGGCACCACCTGACATTCGCATCACACCTAACAGGAGCAATATCATGCACGTTTTAGTCACTGGCGGGACCGGCCATATCGGCTCATACATCATCTCCGAGCTTATCGCCGCTGGCCACGAGGTCACCGGCCTGGCCAGATCGGACAAATCCGCCGCTGCGCTATCCGCACTCGGCGCCAAGGTGCGTCGCGGGGATATTTCCGACCTGGATGGGCTCAAGGCAGCGGCGGCAGAGTCCGATGGCGTCATCCACGTCGCACACCGGCAAGACCTGCTTCCCGTCGGCGGAATTGACGCCGTGGCCGCAGCGGAACTCCAGATCATGCTCGCGTACGGCGAGGCATTGGCTGGAACCGGAAAACCGCTGGTCGTTTCGGGGAGCATTGGCTCGCCCACAAACCTGGGCTGGGCAGCGCCCGGAGCCAGCTTCCTCGACCGACCAGCAACCGAAGAAGACCCGGCCCTTCCCGGCGGCGATGCGTACAAGGGCTCCCTGCGGGTTCGTAACGTCGTGGAACTCGCGGTAATCGGCCTTGCGGAGCGCGGCGTGCGATCCTCGATCGTGCGGATCCCGACTATCGCGCACAGCATGACCGACAATACCGGGTTCCTCCCGCTGCTGATTGGCCTCGCCAAGGAGAAGGGGGTCATCGGCTACCCCGGAGATGGCGCAAACCTGTGGCCGGCGGTGCATGCCCGCGACCTCGCCGCGCTGTTCCGCCTGGCGCTGGAGAAGGGGCCGGCCGGCAAAACCTGGCATGGGATCGAGAGCGAGGGCATCCCGTTCCGCGAGATCGCCGAGGCCATTGGCAGCCGTCTGGGCCTGCCCGCGGTGAGCATTCCCACCGACGAACTAATGCTGCCGGGATACTTTGGGTTCCTCGCGAATCTGGTCACGCTGAACCTCCCGGCGTCCAACCTCATCACCCGCCAGACCCTCGGCTGGGAACCCGCCCAGTCCGGGCTGCTCGCCGATTTGGACAACGGCCATTACTTCCCTGCCAGCTGATCTGCCGGCAGCAGAAAATACCCCCACTCACGAGGAATGTATCTATGAGCACTATCAGCATCATCGGATCAGGAGGCATGGCTACGGCCATCGGCCACCGTACAGCCCGGGCCGGACATACTGTTGAGGTGATCAGCCGCGATGCCGCCAGGGCGCAGGCGCTGGCCGACCAGCTCACAGCCGGAGCGATCACCGGGATGTACGGTGCCGCACCAGCGGGCGACATCGTCATTCTCGCCGTGCCATACACCAGTGTCGCGGCGGTGGTGGCCGACTTTGGCGAAGCACTCGACAGCAAAGTAATCATCGACATCACGAACCCGTTTGCTTCCGATCTCTCGGGCCTCGCCACTCCCCACGGCAGTTCCGGTGCGCAGGAGATCGCCAGACTCCTCCCCGCCGGTGCGCATGTCGTGAAGGCGTTCAATACCCTCTTCGGTCGCGTACTTGCCAGGGGCGGAGACCTCGATGCGTTCATCGCAGCCGACGATGCACAGGCGAAGGCACGCGTCTCGGCCTTCCTCGACAGCCTCGGGTTGCGTCCGTTCGATGTCGGCGGCCTGCAAATGGCCCAGACACTGGAGTCGCTCGGCCTGATGATGATCGGCCTGGCCAAGAATGGCGCCGGCAGCTGGGACATCGCCATGAAAGTCGATATCGGCTGAATCAGACACCACAGCTTCACCGGTAGCACTGGCGCGGGTCTCACGATGACGCGAGGCCAATGGCGGCCATTTTGGTGATGTTGACAGGATGGGTGTTTTTCTAAGTTATTAATCACTTAATGGAAATGGCGTTCCCGGTCAGAGTAGCCCTATTAGATAAGCCCACTTAGGGAAACTTAAGTGGGCTTTTTGTTTTTTTGACCGGCAGCTATGAGCGAGAAGCGGACTAAAAGTAATATGAAAGCATCAATGTAAATTTTCGAGCAATTCACGCTCAAAATATGTATAAAATTTCTTTTTATTAAGATTAAGTAGGATTTTAAATGTCTGCGATTGATGAATTAAAGGTGAAGTATCCAAGCGCTGATGCTTGGCAAATTGGTGATAGCCCAGAACTGGCCAACGAGCTTGCAGACCTTATTAAAAAAGGGATTAAAACGGCCTCATGCGGTTCTTTTACATCTTACCTACAAGAAAAATATGCACCTAAGATTGGGAGTTATAACATCATCCTTGATAGCCTAGATGTACCAGTATGCGTTATTAGGTTGGTTTCGATGCGACTGGTGCGTTTTTGTGATGTTACCGCCGACTTTGCCCGAAAGGAAGGTGAAGGTGATTTGAGCCTTGAGTATTGGCAGAAAGAACATCAGCGGTTTTTTACTCGTGAAGGTTATTTTTCTGATGATATGGAGCTGATCGCTGAAGAATTTGAAGTTGTTGAGATTTTATGAATCGGACAAAGTGTCTACATTTCAAATGAGACAAATATCGTAGCGTTTTACCTACTGCAACTTATATAAAGTTTCGCTCCTGGCAAAAATCGGCCTGGGAAGGTGTGACATCAGTAATAAGCAAAAAAGCTGACATCTTTTCGTATCTCAATGAAAAAATATGTTCAGCGTTCTTTCTCATCAATCCAGGCAATGAGATCGGCGAGCCTATTCTCAGAAAACACGGCTATTCCATGTTCAGTGAGCAGAGACGCTGCGAGTCCCATGCCTGACTTACGTTGGCCGCTAAATGAACCGTCATAGATGAATTGACTACCGCATGTTGGACTGCCGTCGGTTAACAGCGCAGCGGTACAACCTGATTCCCGAGCAGTACGTAGTGCCAACCAGGCGGCAAGCTGGTAGTGCTCAGTGACATCCTGCCCCGTAATTTCAAGTATTCTGACCTGCGCCTTCTTTACGTCTTTACCATCAGTACAAACAATCTCAGCTGGGGGACGTGGGATTGGCAACCCGGCGGCCAGTTCAGGACAATGGATCACAAGACGCTGTTCTTTCTGCCAGCGCTGCAACTGATCGGTCATTTGTGCTTTATCGCTTCCGTCATAGCGCACTTTGAACCCCACCAGGCAAGCACTGACCAGTATTTTATTTATCATCGTTATCGTATATCTGGGCAAATGAATACTTCGATTATAACACCTTCGCTTTTTACATAAACATAGCTGTGGCAACGCAACAGGCGGCTAAGAGCGAGGAACGGACGGTATTGGCATTGAAAATAGTAGTAAATGTAGATAATCCAATAGATACACAGCCTAATCTTTATTGATATAATGGAAATTACAGTTCACTACGATGAGGTCTGAGTGTATCTATGGGAGCAGTTACTGGAGCGGTGTTAACCTCAACGGCTAATGAGGTGGTAAAAAAAACAATAGGGCCAGTCTTTGATTTCTTAGTCAAAAAATATGAACTTTTAGATATACCAAGATTCAAGGAACACTATCTAGAGTATTGTGAAAAAACTCTAGAAATAAAAACGCTGGTTTCTCAAGATAAATCCTTCCATGTTGATGAGATTTACATTCCAATCGATATAATGCAATCTGGCACCCAAAGCAGATTAGAGATAAATAATTTCACAGCTTTAGATAATGATAGAGCCATATTAATAAAAGGGCTGGCTGGGCAAGGGAAGTCAACATTGCTTCGAAAATTATTATCTAATAATGCGAAAAGGTTCAGCCGACTGCCAGTTTTCTATGAGCTTAAAAATTATAATGGCGGTACCTTAGAGCTCGCCATATCAAAATCATTAAGCCATTTTGGAGTTCAAATATCAGAGTACGCGCTGAAAAAATTACTTTCCGACAGTAATGTTAAAATATACCTTGATGCATTTGATGAGGTTAAGCCTGAGTTTAGGATTGAACTAATTGATGAAATAAAGCGTTTTATCAATTCGTTTAAATGCCATGTAGTCTGTACAAGCAGACCTAGCACTGAAATTGATTCCTTGTCAGAATTTAGAACATTTTCTGTGTGTGAGTTAACTGAAGAGCAAATTTTTGGAATTATCAAGAAAACAGCATCTGATCATGAAAAGTGCGATGAACTATGTGGCGCTCTCAAACGTAGTCCTTTACATACAAAAAAAGACTCCATCCTTAAATCACCTATTTTAGTTGTTTTATTCTGTATCAGTTACAATTTAGGTGAAGATATACCAAATACATTATCACAATTTTATTCAAATATTTTCGATACTGTTTTTCATCGCCATGACAATATAAAGGGGAAAGTATACAGAGAGCGTCACTGGAATGATAATAGACGTGTTTATAGAGAGCTTTTTGATTGTTTGTGTTTCATTTCCCTAAGCGATGGCCTGAATGGATTTAGTCATGAAAAACTAGTAAATTTCGTATCAATCTCACTTAAACATATAAATGAAGAGTATTCCATAGCTGAAAAGGCTGTGAAAGAGTTATCTTCCATTACAAATTTAATTATTGAAGATGGCTTTAATGAGTATCGGTTCGTACATAAGTCAATTCAAGAATTTTTTGCCGCATCCTTTATTATGTCATTGCAGCATGACAAAAAAACCTCATTTTATAAAAAATGCTTTAATGACTATTCTTTTTACACCACCTTTCATAATAGCTTATTTTTTCTAGAGGAATTAGACTATTATAACTACCATGAATATGGGTTCATCCCTGCAATAACCAACTTTCTTTGTTTATCTTCTCAGGCTGTGAAAATTGATAACTATGCAATACCAACCTCTGTTAAGGATGTTTTCTTGGATGATATCCATCTTCGCGCCAAATTCACTATTTTTAAAGTGGGCAATAAAGAAAGCTATGAAGTAGAGAAAACAAACTTTAACTTCGATAAATCAGATTCATATCCTAGCCTATTCTCTAGCATATTTACGTTCTCTATTGATTTTATAAAAATAGAGTTATCTGACAAGGAGTTAATGAGTATCATTAGACAGAATGAGAATGCATTAGATAATGGTTGGTGTAAGTTAAGCATTAGAGAAATCCTTAAATTTAAAAACCTGCCCGATACAATTGCTTTGGAAGCATTAAACCTAGGCATTGATGTGCTCACTAGGAATAAGTTTAACAATGCTGTTGACAAGTTAAATAATCGAAGGGATTCATTAAATTCCACAGATTATTTTAACTTCTGACTAATAGGGTTGTGTAATTTGTACTATGTTTTAAAAATATACAAGGCTGTTTTGGTGATTTTCTTGGTCTAATAAAAACTTAGACAGAGATAGTTATATCTTAACGATGAAAAATGTCCGCTCCTGGCACCAAACTGCTGTAGGTGAGGTCCATCAGGTTGCTTCGAGCGAGGAGCTGACATTCGTAATTGTGTGCATCCTTACATCACGGTGTATGAAGCGACGAAAAGCGTATCAACTGCTATAAGTTCCGCATAATGCTCAAATTTGAATACTGAAACCGTAAACCTTATTTCATCCTTATTGCTTACCCTATGGTTTTACTATGAAAGATATCAACGTATCCGAGCTGGACAGTCTGATCGCAATTTATTTTGGGCAGGATTATGATCTGTTTGGTAGCGGTGAAAGCGTGGAAGCTCAAATTGATGCATGGATTGCTGACACATCAACTTCTTTACGGCATAGCTTGATAGGCGATATTGAGGAATTTACCCAGGAATGCGACGACCTTGAAAATGATTTTGAAAGTCGCTATGGCGCTGAATTCTCAATAGAATCATGGAATATGACCCCAGCAGATTTTCTCAGTTTGTTGAGGGAAAAGGTTTTCGACTCACTTTCTTAATGTGTATGCCAATGCGAAATAGCGCCCAAAAACATACCTACTACTAGCAAGGTATAGTCAATTCAGTTTGGCCGCTGGGTTGATCCGGCTGTAACTTTTGAAGGTCTGTTTGTGGCACACAGCAGACAAGCACGTGACGCTGAAGGTCTGCTATGAGCAAAGAGCAGACATTAATTGCCTGCTCAATGAAGGGTCTATTAGCATCAGTGTTGCAACTGAATTAAAAACACCTCCAGACCATCCTGTGTTGAATGAGTCGTCTGCGACAGGTATGCCAGCCAGCCCTCTGCATATTTCATGAGGATAAATAGAGGGAAGGCTGTGCTCAGGATTACACTGTCTTCCCGATGTATTGCGGTGCAGGCAGAGCAAAGCGGTTTTTCAGGACATGGGCAATATCGTCTTCCGTCAGTTGCTGCTTTTCTACGCCCTCTGCTGTGATCGTCTTCAGCACATTACCTAGCAAAATCAGCCGCCCCTCGGGGACGTGCTGCACGATCAGTAACTTCTGCACAAAGATGGCATCAGGATGGGTGGAGTTGAGGTAGTTGGCCGGGACGAAATCAATCCACTCCTGGGGCGACAGATCAAAACTGTATTGATTGGCCCATTCGCCCTCCACCTTCGCTTGTAGCAGGTACTCGCTATTAACGTCACGGATAAGTCGGAAAGTATCGAAATCCTGTTCGATGTCGGTATCTGGCATGTCTATGGCGATCGGTGCGCGAATACCGTAGCTGCCGAACCCTAGATCGCAAAGCCACAGGCGGTCATCGACTTCAGCAATTAATGCCATATGCGTTTTCGGTCGGCGTGCCGGGTAGAACATCGGACGAGCTGCAACGAAACGGTAGGTAATACCTAAAGCGCCCAACGCCATTGCAAATAGCCCATTGACCTCATAGCAGTATCCACCACGACCTCGTTGTAGCAGCTTGTCTGCAATGTCTTCGGGTACCAGGGAGACGACTTTGCCAGCCTGTACATCCAGATTCTCGAAGGGTACCGAAAAGAGTTGATGACGCATGAGCGCGTGCAGCGTGGCGGTATCGGCGGCTGCATGCCCGGTGTAGTTTATACGACGGAAATAAGTCGAAAGGTCAAAGTTGTCGCTATGCATAATGCCTCATTGATTGCTCGGGTTCGGCACTACTATAGAAGGGCCGCATCATTGTCTGTATAGTCAGATTTATCGAAAATCAGACTGTACAGTTCGCAATGCCCGTCCCACGTCTGTTGTCCCCACATTACCGCCGGATTGCTGAAATGCTGCGCCTTACCCTTGCATCAGGTGTATTGCGAGCCGGCGACAGGATGATCTCCGCGCGTAAACTGGCCGAACGCGAGCAAGTTAGCCTCCCAACGGCACTGGAAGCACTCCGTTGTCTTGAGGCCGAAGGCCTGATTGTTGCGCGTCCGCGTTCGGGCTACTTCGTTTGCCAGATAAACACACCTCAGAACATGCAGTCTTCCCATCATTTACCTGGCCCGGTCCCCGTGACAATGTCAGCAGTAGCCCGTTCGCTATTCAGCAGCGCAGAAGCCCGTCTGGTGCCGCTTGGCGCAGCGCTGCCCGATCCCCTATGGCTGCCAACAGATACGCTACAGCGGGCGTTGCAGACTGCAAGCCGTCGCCTGGACGCACACGGTCAGAGCTACAGCCTGCCGCCGGGAAGGGCAGACCTGCGCAGAAATATAGCCGTACGCGCTGCACAGTGGGGTGCCCGTTTTGGTCCGGATGATCTCGTCATTACGGCTGGCGCGACCCAGGCACTGCGTCTGGCTCTGCGGGCTGTATGTCAGCCTGGTGATGTGGTGGCCATTGAGCAACCCGCCTACTTCGGTACGCTCCTGCTGCTGGAGGACCTAGGCCTCAAGGCATTGCAAATCCCCACGGATCCCGCTGAAGGCTTGTTGCTGGCACCTCTGGGTGAAGCTATTCAGCGCCACCGTCCCGCAGCCGTGCTGGCTTCGCCCACGGTGCAAAACCCACTTGGTGCCAGTATGCCCGTCACCCGCAAGCAGGAACTTGTTGCGCTGATTGAACGTGCAGGCATCCCTTTAATTGAGGACGATGTATATGGTGACCTGGCCGGTGAGGGGCAGCGCCCTCCGGCCTGCAAGGCCTTCGACCAGAGCGGGAGTGTGATTTACTGCAGTTCATTATCCAAAACCCTTGCCCCGGGCTGGAGAATCGGTTGGATTGCGGCAGGACGCTACCACACGCAGGTATTGCAGGCCCGCATGGCCGGGGATTGGGCAGGCGCACCGCTGCTTGAAGCAGCCGCGAGCGATATACTGGCAAGTGGAGACTACGAACGTCATCTGCGGCGCCTGAAGCTCCGGGTCACGGAGGGAGTACACGCCGTTATCGCCCGGGTCAACGCAAGCTTCCCTCCGGGCACTCGTGTTGCCGTGCCGACAGCCGGTTTCTTGTTGTGGATAGAACTTCCGCATCCGCTGAATGCATTGGTGGTACATCGTCGCGCGCTGGCGCTGGGCATTGGTGTCAGTCCTGGCCTCCTGTTTTCCCCGGGGGCGGAATTTCAGAACTTCCTGCGGTTAAATTGTGCGAATGAACCCTCGCCCACCTTGCTCAATGCAGTGGAACAGATCGGTGCGCTTTGTCATGAACTGGCTGGTCAGCGCGAATGACTCATACATGCCTAAGTCCACACTAATCCCTCTGCTAAAGGTAAGCACGCATGTTTGAGATATCCGGGAGGAGATCAGGATGCTTACCGCCCCCTTTACTCCCCTACTTTGCTGATTTGATAATAGCCGTTCTGTTTATACGCCTCTCACTCAATAAGGCGAAAATCCCGGCTGCGGCCACGATTGACGCACCGGCCAGCGTGGAAGATGACGGAAAACTGTCGAGGAACAGAAAACCAAGCATCATCGACCAGACCATCGTGGTGTAATCAAAAGGCGCCAGCAGCGACGCATCGGCGTAACGCAGGCTCAGCGTAATCAGGATCTGTGCCATTCCGCCAAAAAAGCCGCAACCGATGAGCAGTAAAAGCTGCAAAGTGGTCGGGATTTTCCAGCCGAAGAAAATCGTCGCCAGACCAATCAGCATGGTCATCAGCGAGAAGTAGAAAACGATCGCGCCCGGTCTTTCGATGCCATTTAAAAAACGGATTTGCACCGAAGATACCGCCGTACACATCGCCGCCAGCAGCGCCAGAATCACGCCCAGCCCCGCCGAAACCTGCTTAAAACTGCCCGACAGCAGCGAACCGCTGTCTGTCAGATGCGCCCACAGCATGACGATAATGCCGGTGAAACCGATGCCCACCGCCAGCCAGCGGGCTGCGTGAACATTTTCACGCAGTAAAACCGCGGCCATGACCACCGTAAATAGCGGCGCGGCGTAGCTTATCGCCGTGGCATCCGCCAGCGAGATATACACTAACGCCAGATAGTTAAAATACATTCCCCCCGTGCCGGAAAAGCCGCGAATTAAATGGCCGGATATATTCTTCGTTTTAATTTGGGGGAAAACAGGGCCCTGCAATTTGAGCCAGATCAGCAGCGGGAATAAGGCAACGAAAGAGCGAAAAAATATCACTTCTCCGGTAGGTATATTTCCGCCCAGCCCTTTCACGCAGGCCAGCATTAATGTGGCACACAGGGCTGATAATATTTTTAGCGAAATGCCCATTCTGGCGTTCATTATTAACCTTCGTTCCTGGTGAGCAGCGGGATGAATCTGTCCGCTATTCTGGCAGAGCCGCCTTTTTCCCGGTCATACAAAAAGCGTATCGCCATACAGGGTTTACTTCTTATACAACGCCAGGGTGAGCTTATATAGTCGGGCTGACTCATAAAGAAACCGCAGCCAGTTTTGCTCACAGTGAGCCAGGGGAAGTTGTCGTCACACACTGCTAATTAAAAAATCCCGGAGAATGAATGATGAAACTGAAGTTACTGTCTTGTTCCTTGCTGGCGTTGCCACTGATGGCGGCCTTTTCCTCTGCGAAAGCGGATGTTCTTTCTGATATTCAGGCACGCGGTTCACTCAATTGTGCCGTGTATTCCGATGTGCCGCCGTTCTCGTCGCCGGATCCGAAAACGCGCCAGTTGGCGGGAATGGACGTCGATTTATGCACGGCATTAGCCAAACAGATGGGCGTAAAACTCAATCTGATGCCGACGTCTATTGAAGCGCGTATTGCAGTGATCGCCACTGGCCGCGCCGACGTGCTGATTGCCAATCTGGCTTATACCAAAACGCGCGGCCAACAGATTCAGTTCAGCGATCCGTATTACGTGGCGAAAGAAGTGCTGGTGGTGAAAAAGCCCAACGTCGATAAAACTCGTGCGGATTTTAAAGGCAAACGCATCAGCGCCACCAAAGGCACAACGTCTGAACAATCGATATATCTGGCAGGCGCAAAAGCCGTGACCTTCCAGGATGCTGCGTCGGCCTTTCTGGCGCTGGAACAGAATAAAGCGGTGGGCTTTGTGACCAACACCATGACCGCCATCAAAATGATTTCTCAGGCCGGAAAAGACGGCATTGAACTGGGGATGATCAAAGAGCCGATGGCGCTGGAGCCGATTGGCGTCGGCATGAAAAAGGACGAACCGGCATTGCTGGCGAAGGTTAACAGCAGCCTGAAAGCGATGGATGACGACGGCACCATCGATAAAATCTGGGATACCTGGATCGGGCCAAATACCGAATACAAAATGGTGCGCGAAGACAAAGTTCAGCCGCTCTCCAGCCTTAAATTCGAACCTCTGGAATAACCGATGATCACTGCGTCGCACGAGGCGCCTTCCCGCGCCTCTTTTATTCTTGCCAGTCAGGGCGACAACATCAAAATCTCCACCATCGGCAGCCGTGCATGGCTGATTGAAGCGCCGGGAGATTTCGACCTGCCCGCCCAGCGCCGCATCTGGTCACTGGCGGTCGCATTGCGCGCGCGTGATGATATCGAATCACTGATCCCCGGCGTGACCAATTTGCTGGTGCTGTTTCGCCAGACACCGGCAGATTACGACGCCACCTTTGCCCTGCTGGTGGCCGCCTGGGAACAGGCACAGGCCGTACATCCGCAAGGCAAGCTGATTGAAATTCCGGTGATTTACGGCGGCGAACATGCCACCGATCTGGACGCGGTTTGCCAGCATACCGGGCTTTCGCCGCGCGAAGTCATCCGCCGCCATTCTGAGGGTTGCTACACGGTGTTTTCACTGGGCAGCGCGCCGGGTTTTGGCTATCTCCACGGGCTGGATCCGTCTCTGGCCACGCCGCGTAAAAAAGTCCCCTCGCTGAATATGCTCAAAGGCACCGTGACTATCGGCGGCGCACAGACCGGGATTTCCGCGCTGACCGGGCCAAACGGCTGGAACGCCATCGGATTCGCCGAACTGACGCTGTTTGACCCGCAGGCGGAGAATCCTGCACTCATGGCACCGGGGGACAGCGTGCGCTTTCTGCCAGAAAGGATTGAATTGTGACTGAACCAGCCGTGATTGAAATAGTGAAAACCGGCCCGCTGAATACCGTTCAGGACGCGGGCCGCAACGGATTCCGGGATATCGGCGTGTCCGTCAGCGGCGTGATGGATCCGCTGGCGTTTCACGCGGGCAACATCATGCTGGGCAATGACGAAAACGCCGCCTGCATTGAAGTGCAGATGTTTCCGTTTAAGGTCCGGTTTCTCGCCGATACCAGCATTGCCATCACCGGCGCAGATTGCCGCACGAAGCTCGACGGTACAGATCTTCCGCCCTGGTGGGCGTGTTCCGTCCGCGCAGGGCAGGAGCTGGAAATGCAGTTCCCGCGTTACGGTGCCCGCAGCTATTTGTGCGTCGCCGGAGGCATTGACGTGCCGGTCGTTATGGGCTCGCGCAGCACCGCGCTGCGTGGTGGCTTTGGTGGTTTAGACGGACGACCACTGGAGAAAAACGATCGCCTCGCGGCGGGTAAAACCACCGCATCTCCCCTGCCTGCGCAAGGTATGGGCATTGAGCCGCCGGAGATCGCGCTGGCAAACGTATTCCCGACCAGCACTGAGGGATGCGTGCAACTGCGGGCTATTCCCGCCGGAGAATATTCGCTGTTTGAAGCCGATCTTCCCCGCTTCTGGTCGCAGCCGTGGAAAGTGTCCCTGCACAGCAACCGCACCGGTTACCGCTTATCCGGCGCGCCGGTCACGCCCTCGAAAGTCATCGAAATGCGTTCATACGGTTTAGTCCCCGGCATCATTCAGGTTCCGCCTGCCGGCGAGCCGATCATTCAACTGGCTGACGCCAATACCGCCGGAGGCTATCCGAAAATTGCCGGAATTATTGAAGAAGATTTATGGCGTCTGGCGCAGGTTCAGCCCGGTCAGAGCATTCAGTTGATCAAAAGCGATGCACGCGAAGCCATTGCTGTTGCGGCGCAGATCAGCCAGTGGCTCACCCGCCTGCGCGATAGCGTTATGCCGGTGAAGAAAATCATGGGGGTTTAAAATGCCCTATGGATGAAACAGAAAACGGGCCAGAAAAGGCCCGTTTTTTTATGCTTCTGACTCAGACGTTATGACTTCAGCTCCGCACAAAACTCAGCTATCCGGTCACAGCCGTCTTGCAAAACTTCCATGCCGGTCGCATACGAAATGCGGAAATACGGACTCATGCCGTAGGCCGCGCCCTGCACGGTGACGACGTGTTTTTCTTCGATCAGCGCCATCACGAAATCGGCATCGCTATTGATGTGACGCCCGCCTGCGGTGGTTTTCCCTATGCAGCCTTCAATGTTCACGAACAGATAGAACGCGCCCTGCGGTTTATGACAGCGCAGTTCATGCACGGACGTTAACCGCTCCAGCACGTAATCGCGGCGCTGGCGGTAGATTTCGGCGCGCTCTTTCAGTAAATCCTGCGGGCCGTTAAGCACCGCGACCGCCGCCGCCTGCGTGAGCGTGGTGACGCCGCCGCTGTTTTGCGTGTTCACGTTACTCATGGCTTTAATCAGATCTTGCGGACCGCCGCAAAAACCTAAACGCCAGCCGGTCATGGAATAGGCTTTCGACACGCCGTTGACCGTCAGCACGCGATCGAGCAAACGCGGTTCCACTTCGGCCAGCGTATAAAACGTCACGTCGTCATAAATCAGATGTTCGTAAATGTCATCGGTCAGGATCCACACGCCCGGATGGCGCAGCATCACCTCGCCCATCGCCTGCAATTCCTGGCGGGTTGCCACGGAACCGGTCGGATTGCTCGGGTAATTCAGCAGCAGCCACTTGGTTTTCGGCGTAATCGCCGCGTCGATGTCCTGCGGATACGGCTTGAAATTGTTCTCCTCCGGGCAGGCCACCGGCACCGGAATACCGCCCGCGAATTTGACGATATCCGCATAGCTAATCCACGACGGCGTCGGGATCACCACTTCATCGCCCGGATTAATCGTCGCCAGCATCGCGTTAAAAATAATTTGCTTCGCGCCGCCTGCGGTGAGGATCTGGCTCACGTCGTAATTCAGGTTGTTATCGCGCTGAAATTTACGCGCAATGGCCGCCCGCAGCGCCGGGGTTCCGTCGGTCGGCGGATAACGGGTATCACCGCCGAGCGCGGCGGCGTAGGCGGCTTCCGTGGCATGAGGGGGCGTCGGAAAATCCGGTTCACCGGTAGAAAGCGCAATGACGTTCACGCCTGCGGCTGCGAGGTCACGGGCCTTTTGCGTCATGGCGACGGAGGCAGAAACAGAGACATTTTTTAAGCGATCGGCGATATCAGGCATGGTCCTGGGGTTCCATTGTTTTTATCGAACGTAAAAAGACGGACAGCGATGAGGCACTTCAGGGGAAAGAGTAATGAGGAACGGACCGCGCCGACCAATAGCGCTTTGTTGTGGTGACATAACACAAAACAATGGCTGAACGCGCAAAGCAGGCAATTTGCACCGGCGCAGTGCAGGCGGGGATTTTCATTATTCGGGAGGCTGCGCAAAGGCAGAAAACATCCGGCTATGCAGTGAATAAATCGGCGGGTAAATCAGAAGGAAAACCGGATATCGGACATAAATCAGCCTGTTAGTGCGTGTTGGCACTCATCTTGCTTCATACACATTACTTATAACACCACTTGTTTCCGTGATGAGGATGCCATCGTGAATCTCCGCCGCCTTAAATATTTTATCAAGATTGTCGATGTGGGTAGCCTCACTCAGGCCGCAGATATCCTGCACATTGCGCAGCCTGCGCTCAGCCAGCAACTCGCGACGCTGGAAGGCGAAGTGAATCAGCAACTGCTGATCCGCACCAAACGCGGCGTGACGCCGACCGAAGCGGGCAAGATTTTGTATATCCACGCGCAGGCCATTTTGCGCCAGTGCGATCAGGCCCAGAGCGCGATTGACGGCTCGGCGCTGGCGCTTTCGGGCAGCGTTTCCGTCGGGCTTGCGCCGGGCACCGCCGCACAGCAACTGGCATTGCCGCTGATGGAAGAAGTCCACCGGCAATATCCGGGCATCGTATTGTATTTCAATGAAAACTTCGGCACCACGCTCAGTGAGCTGATCATGAATGGCCGGATGGATATGGCGGTGATTTACGGCAACCGGGAAATTCACGGATTACGGTTTATGCCGCTGATGAAAGAAGAGTTGTATTTCGTGTGCCCGCACGCGCTGAGCAAACCGCTGAAATCCGTCAGCCTGGCGCAGGTGGCAAAGTATGACCTGTTCCTGCCGCGCATTTACAACATCATGCGAAAAGTCATCGACGACGCGTTTATCCATGAAGCAGTGACGTACCGCGTGAAGTGCGAAATCGAATCGCAAACCACCCTCAATGCCGCGCTGGCGGCGGGTTTAGGCTGCACGATCATGCCGGAATCCGCCGCCCGCGCGATGCTCAAAGCCTCGGATTCGTGGATGGCGAAAATTGATAAACCGAATATTCAGGCGGCGCTGTCATTTTGTATGTCCGACCATCTGCCGCTGTCCCAGCCCGCCGAAGCGGTCAAAGCGATTTTACTGTCGCTGATGGCCAGCCGCACGGTGGATAACCGGCCACTGACGCTGGTGGGGTAATAAGCACACCTTATTACCGCAAAGCGAAATCCTCTTTCCTTACGTCGGCAGTGACACGATAGAGTGCTTTTACCGCCCGCAAAGCGGGTCGTTTTGTCGTCGTTATTGCGCGGGGACACTCTCTCTTCGACGGGAAGAATATGGAAAAAAAAGCACCAGCACTCAGCGAGTTGCGAGATATCGCACGAAAGATGCGTAAGTCCGGCCTGAGCCAGATTGAACTCAGTGGAAACGGCTTTCGGGTCAGCATGAAATACGCGCCAGTCTCCCCCGCCATTTTGCCATGCCGCAGGCCGGACGAAACGCCTGCGCTCCCCGCGCTGACCGCCCCCGACGCGGTGTGTGCACCTTTCCCCGGCATCGTGTTGTTACAGCATCCGCTCAACAAAATTCCGTTCACACAACCGGGTGAAAAAGTCGGGAAAGATGCGCTGCTCGGGCTGCTGAAAGTCGGCGTGATTTATCTGCCGCTGCGCAGCCCGGTGCAGGGCGTGGTGGCATCCCTGTCCGTGGAAGACGGTGACTGCGTGGAATACGGCGCGGAGATTTTCACTTTACGCCGCGAGGAGCTGGCCGCATGAAATACATCGATTTAAACGCCGATATCGGCGAAGGCTTTGGCGATTACACCATCGCCGACGACGCCGCGCTGATGCCGCTGATCACCTCCGCCAACGTGGCCTGCGGGTTTCACGCGGGGGATGCGGTGATTATGGCGAAAACCGTCGCGCTGGCGAAAAAGTATCAGGTAGATCTCGGCGCGCACGTCGGATTCCCTGATTTGTCCGGGTTTGGCCGCCGCCGGATGCACATCGAACCGGAGGTGATGGCACATTACGTCACCTATCAGCTTGGCGCGCTTTCTGCTTTTGCGAAAGCGGCGGATTACCCGCTGACGCACATGAGTTTCCACGGTGCGCTGGGCAATATGGTGTCCGAAGACGCCCGTCTGGCGCGGGTGTTATTGCAGGCGGTGAAGAATTTCGATGCACAAATGATCATCAGCACGATGCCCGGCAACGCCGTCGAGCGCATGGCGCGGGCGCTGGATTTGCCGGTGATTTGTACGTTTCTCGCCGACCGCGCCTATGAAAGCAACGGCCTGCTGGTCAGCCGGACGAAACCGGGCGCGGTTATTCATGACAAAGAGCAGGTACGCGCGCGCATCCGCCAGTTGCTGCGCGAAGGCACGGTGCAAAGCATCGACGGCGTGACGTTGCCGGTGGATGCGACATCGATTCTGGTTCACGGCGATACGCCGGAATCCCTCGAAATGGTGCATACGCTGCGGGAAATTATTACCGAAATGGACATCGCGCTGATGCCGCCAGCCCGGCAACGCCGCCTGATGGCAGGGTAAAACACGCTGTTATAAGCCCCTCTTATCGCCTCACACGGTTTATGTCTTATACCGTCTGAGAATTACTGGATACAGTCAGAAAACACCCACCGGCAGAACATGATGGAGCCGGCGGTTTAACAGGAGAGTCGCAATGCCATTTTCAGATTACAAAACCGCGCTGGTGACCGGCGCATCGGCCGGAATGGGTGAAGCCATTGTCGAACGCCTTTGTCAGGAAGGGATCACCGTTCATGCCGTCGCGCGCCGCGCCGATCAGCTGGCCGCCCTCGCCGCCCGCACCGGTTGTATTCCGCATGCGCTCGACGTCAGCGACCTCGACGCGGTGACGCGCCTGTGCAGCGAGATCAGCGTGGATATTCTGGTGAACAACGCCGGGGTTTCCCGTCCCGGCTCTATCCTGAGCGCCGATGAAGAATCCGTGGATACGCAGGTGGATGTGAATCTGCGCGCCGTTTTGCATCTTTGCCGCCTGCTGGTGCCGGGCATGATGGAACGCGATCGCGGCCACGTCATCAACATCACCTCGATTGCCGCGATTTATAACTTCGGCGGCAACTCGATTTATCACGCCACCAAAGCCGGGGTTCACGCCCTGTCGCGCCAGCTACGCGTTGACTGCTACGGCAAGCGTGTGCGCATCACTGAAATCTGCCCGGGTCGCGTGGCGACTGACATTTTCGGCAATGTTTCCGGCGATCACGAAGAAGCCCGCCGCCGTTTCATTGACGGTTTTGAACTGCCCGAAGCCAAAGACATCGCCGATTGCGTGGCGTTTGCCGTTTCTGCGCCGATTGCCGTCAACATCGGCAACATCGAAATCACCCCGACGTTGCAGGTTCCCGGTGGCCTTTCCACCATGCGCCCCGGCGAAGGTCTGTGATCTTTTTCCTATAAACCCACAGTTCAACCATTCAGGAGGGTGAAAATACGATGACGCTCGATTTCAGCAAAGTCCTGACCGGTCAGTTCGGGCAGATGATCGTCGATGGCATGGTTGTCACCCTCAAGCTGGCGCTGGGGTCCTGGCTGCTCGCGATGTGTATTGCCCTGCTGCTGGTCGTCATCCGGCTGACGCACAAACGCGCCGCCGAATATTTCGTCCGCGCCTATGTGTCGTATCACCGCAATGTGCCGACGCTTATTCAGCTGATGATGTGGTATTTCGCCATTCCGACGCTGCTGCCGGAATCTGTGCAGATGTGGATTAACGATTTCAACGCCGAGTTTCTGTTCTCGATGTTTGCGCTCGGATTGTGTCAGGCGGCGTATTTCTCTGAAGACATCCGCAGCGGATTACGCGCTATTCCTGAAGGGCAAACCGAAGCATCACGCGCGCTGGGCATGAGTTACACCCGATCGCTGCGTTCGGTTATTTTACCGCAGGGCATCCGCAACGCGCTGCCTTCGCTGCTCAACCACACCGTTTTACTGTTCAAAAACACCAGTCTGGCTATGGTCATTGGCGTAGCTGAACTGACTTACGTGACCCGTGATATTGAAAACCAGACGTTCCGGACTTTCGAATCGTATCTGGTGGCCTCTGCCGGTTATCTGTTCTTCTCTCTGCTGCTGATGGGTGCTGGCGCGTTGCTGGCCCGCCGGTTCCAGCGGGCCTACGCGAGGTAATCACATGCTCGAGATGTTCACGATTTTGCACGACAACGGGATGCTGTTCCTGATGGGGCAATATCCGCAGGGACCGCTCGGCGGGATACTTTGTACGTTACTGATTTCCCTGCTGGCCGTTTTGTTTGCACTGCCGGTGGGTATTCTGCTCGGGCTGGCGCGTTTATCGCCTTTCCGCTGGCTGAGCTGGCCCGCAGCCTGCTGGGTCTACGGCTTACGCGGCATTCCGCTGTTGATGGTGGTGTTCTGGACGTATTTCTGCGTTCCGCTGTTAATCGGTCACAACATCAGCGGCTTCAGCACCATGCTGTGTACGCTGGTGATTTATGAAAGTGCGTATATCGCCGAGATCGTGCGCGGCGGTATTCAGGCGCTGCCGGGCGGCCAGTACGAAGCGGCGCGCGCTTTAGGGATGAGTTATTTCAAAACGCTGCGTCTGATTATTCTGCCGCAGGCGTTATACAACACACTGCCAAGTCTGGTCAGCCAGCTGGTTTCTATCATTAAAGACAGCACGCTGGGTTACGTCATTAACGTGCCGGAGCTGACCTTTGCCGCTAATCAGGTGAATAACCAACTGCTGACCAAACCTTTTCAAGTCTTCGCGATTGTCGCGATTGGCTATTACATCATCTGTTTCAGCCTGACGTGGCTGGCCAATAAGCTTGAAGCCCGTATCACGCGCAAACGGCAGAACCGGATGCCGGAAGCGGAGAAAATGACGAAGGCTCCACTGCTGAAGACTCAATCATAATAAGGAACGACGATGCGACCAATGATCTTATTTAATCAGGTTAATAAATGGTATGGCGAATATCAGGCGCTCACCGACCTGAGTGCAGAAATTAGAAGTGGTGAAGTCGTGGTGGTTTGCGGACCGTCCGGCTCGGGCAAATCAACGCTGATCCGCACCGTGAACCGGCTGGAACCTATTGAAGAGGGCCAGATCCTGTTCGATGGCATGGATATTCATGGCACCAGCACCCGCCTGAATCAGTTGCGCACGCGTATCGGTTTTGTCTTTCAGAACTTTAATCTTTTTCCGCACGTTTCGGTGCTGGACAACATCATGATGTCGCCGGTAAAGGTGCTCGGCGTGAAACGTCAGGAAGCACGCAAGCACGCGGGTGAACTGCTGGAACGTGTCGGATTATCACACAAAGCCAATGCCTATCCGGCACAGCTTTCCGGCGGGCAGCAGCAACGTGTTGCCATCGCCCGGGCATTAGCCATGAAACCGCCGGTGATGTTGTTTGATGAACCGACGTCGGCGCTTGATCCGGAAATGGTCGGTGAAGTCCTGAATGTGATGCGCAGTCTGGCACGTGAAGGTATGACCATGATGTGCGTCACACACGAAATGAATTTTGCCCGCGACGTGGCGGACACAATCTGGTTTATGGATCAGGGGAAAATTCTGGAAAAATCCAAACCGGAAAACTTCTTCAATCATCCGCAACACCCGCGTGCCAGGAAGTTTTTAAGTGACTTATTGCACCATTAATTATGCACGTGGCGTATTCCTTTGCAGCGCCTTGCCGCTCAGAGCTTATCCATCAAAGGGGGCTTAAGAAATAACGCCTGCATAGGTATCTCTGTCTTTGAATATATTATCAGCATGTCAGTTCATGACTGTCGGCAAGCAGCTCGTGTATTTCATCTGCCGACAGCGGTCCGGAAAGGATCACACTGACCCAGTGCTCTTTATTCATATGATAAGCAGGCAAAATGCCGTCTTTCTGACGTAATGAGCCGATGTGCTCCGGCCGGACCTTAACCTCAAGTATGTCGACTTTATCTTCCGTTTTCAGCCCCAGCTTGGTACCGGATACATTCATCACGAGACCAAACCATTTATCACCATTGTGATGACGAAGCACGGCATAATCCGGCAGGTTACGCCAGAGATATTCCGGCTCCGAATTATAGTGTTCCCGCGCGTACCTGAATAACGACTCTCTTTTCATAATCACTCCCGTATCGTCGGTTTATACCGTTCTGACCAGCCCGTTCCAGCGCCTGCGCGGGTATGCACAGAGTCGTATCCAGGGTGAAACCTGTGCGGATGAGGAACTGCCGAACCCAGTACATACCGTATCCTCCTGAGAAGATGCCTGCAAGGTCACAGGTGCCTGACTGGGTTACGTTTACCGGTTGTTCGGCGGCGTACTGCCTGACAGTAAACCGCCCCTTTGCCTCGCGGTTTAGCTCCCGGCAACAGACTCGCGAACGAAATCTTCATAAGTGCGCAGCGGGTGTCCAATGAGAGCCTGTAGCTGTTCTGCGGTTCCTTCAGCAGCTTGCATGCCGAACGTCTGAATACCAGCCATCATCAGGCTCATGTCATAAGCCAGCCAGTTGGGACCGTACGAGGCGAGTTGCCCTTCAAACGCGGTGACGTCATCTCCCCCGTAAGTAATCTCGCGACCCAGGGCTGAACTCCAGATCTTCGCCACGGACGCACCGGTCAGCGGTTGCGGCCCAATCAACTCCAGCGTGACAGGATCCAGCGCAGACGATGCCTTGTCGCGTCGCAGCAACTCAGCCACGGCGACATCCGCGATATCGCGCGCATCAATCATTGAGACGCCCGCCGAGCCGACAGGCATCGGGTACACCGCGTAGTTCTGAATCGTCTGTTGAACCATCAGGTCGTTTTGCATGAAATAAGCCGGACGCAGAATGGTGGCGGGGATGTCATGACTTTTGATCATGCGTTCAACCGTATGCTTGCCGGTAAAGTGCGGAACGTTGGTGAATTTATCAGCATGGATCACCGACAAATAAACGATACGCTCAATACCCGCCTCGCGGGCGAGGTTCAGGGCGATCAGGGCCTGAGTAACCTCATCGGGCGTAACCGCATTCAGCAGAAACAGCGTTCGTACCGATGACAGCGCGGCACGCATCGACGCGACGTCGGTCAGGTCTGCAACGACTTCCGTAACCCCTGCCGGAAACTCGCGCTTACCCGCCTGGCGTACCAGGGCTTTGACCCCGGCGCCAGCGTCAGCCAGACCCTGAATGATAAGTGAACCAATGGTGCCCGTGGCACCGGTAACGAGAATGCTCATATTTAACTCCTGCAAGATAGTGATAATGGTTAACGTGAGAAATCCGCAACGACCTTACCGGTCCGTGAAACGGTACGATTACGTTCGATTGCGTTGGGAATATCAGCGAAGCCCACTACGCCGCCAATTCTGGACTGTAGCGTGCCGCTGGCGACGTCGTTGGCCAGCTTCCCGAGTAATACCAGATCGGGCTTATTCATAAACCAGAGACCCCAATCAGTACGGCGCGTTGTACGTTGTTCATTGCAGTTCCTCGTAGCAAGTTCTGATAACGAGACAATATTCCGTTGCAATTAAAAAACAAAGATCCTAAAACTTAGACACCTTGTCTCATAAATGGAACACCATGAACCTGAACGCGCTGTCTGATTTTATACTCGTCGCCACAAATGAAGGGCTGGGGAAGGCAAGCCGCGCAAGCGGCATTTCCAAAGCCACGCTATCGCGACGCATCGCAGATCTTGAGGAGCAACTGGGTGTGAGGCTGATCGAGCGAAGCGCTCGCGGTTTGAAGCTCACCGAAGCCGGGGCGACGCTGATCTCCCGGACTGAAGGCCTGCTGAGTGAGGTGACCGAAGCCATGACGGCGGTCGGTGATGGTGTTTCGACGCCTCGCGGGCGTTTGCGTGTCGCCGCTCCGGTCCTGTTTTCCCAGCTTGCGATGGGGCGCATTGGTGCCGAATTCTGTGCGGCCTACCCGGAAATTGAAATTGAAATCGTGGCGGAAGATCGCATGGTAGATCTGGTCGAGGAACAATTTGACGTCGCAATCCGCATCAACCCAAGCCCCGACAGCAATTTAGTCGGACGGTGTTTCGCCAAAGACAGGCTGGTTGTCGTGGCCGCACCTGAAATAATCAGGCCACTCCCCGGCGCAATCAGGCCAGTGCCCGGCATCGTAACGTCGAGTTTCCAGCCTGCCCACTGGAGTCTCGATGGCGGGCAACTGGTCCTGGAGCCGATCCCAAAATTGCGCTTTTCTTCGTTACTGATGGTCCGCGATGCGGCAATCGCCGGCGGTGGGGCTGCCCTCATTCCGCAATCCATCGCATGGAACCAGCTTGCCCGCGGCGATTTAGTTCAGTGGGGCATCGTGTCGGGGGCAGAGCGGGAACTTTGGGTTTTGCATACTTCCAGGCGGCTTGCTGCGCCAAAAGTTCGCGCATTCGTCGATTTCCTGTGCGCCCGATACCCGGACATGTCTCTGGTTCTCAACGGATAGCGCTCTCAATTTTTTCTTTCGCGCAACAGGAGGATTTCATAGCCAACATCCGGAGACAGGCGACCGGTCACCGGCAAAATTCTCAGGGGGTAGCAGACGACCAGATTCAGCCGCTATCTGTGCAGTATTCAGCTCACCTTCTTTTGATAGCATTAATCCGCATTAGACATCTATACGTCTATCCCTTAGGATCATTGCACCCGGGATAACCACCTGACAGACAATGAAAATTAAACATTTACCTCTTGATCAAAATATTAACGGCTGGGCGGCGCTGCGGGGTGATACTCCCCGCCATCCGGCTTTACGTGGAAAAGTCACGGCAGACTGGCTGGTGATTGGTGCAGGCTTTGCCGGGCTGGCATTTGCCCGTCGTATTGCCGAGCTTCGCCCGCATGAGCATGTTGTGGTACTCGAGGCGCTCGACGTGGCCGATAACGCTTCGGCCCGTAATTCGGGTTTTGTGATTGATTTACCGCATACCGTCGGCAGCACATCGGCTGAGCTGGAACACGCCAATGCGTACCGGCGTCTTTTACAGTACGGGTTGCATCATCTGAAAGAGACCGTCGATCAGCATGATATTGCGTGTGACTGGCTGAATTCAGGCAAATACCATTGCGCCGTGAGTGCGCAGTTTGACGGTGAAATCGCGCATTATCAGCAGGAACTCACCACGCTCGGCGAAAGCTTTGAGCTGCTGGACAGAGCCGCACTCCGCCAGCGTTTGGGCACCGGTTTTTACCGCAGCGCGGTGTACACGCCCAACTGTATTCTGGTGAATCCGGCGGCGCTGATCAGCGGGCTGGTGGCCACGTTGCCGGCAAACGTCACGGTTTATGCCAACTCGCCTGCGTTGCAGATTGACACTCAGGGCACTATTCATGCAGAAACGCCGCACGGCGAAGTGCGTGCCGGTAAACTGATGCTGGCGATCAATGGAGCAGCACGCGGGTTACCGCTGTTCAAAGGCAACGTCTTCGCGATGTCGACGTTTGCAACACTGACTGAACCGCTGTCACCCGCACAACGTCAGCTTATCGGTGATATTGCGCCGTGGGGCTCGACGCCGGTGAATGCACTGGCGGGTGCGACGTTGCGCTATACCTCTGACCATCGCTTCCTGATCCGTGAGCACGTCAACTTTACGCCAGGTCTGGTGACCCGTGCGGTAGAAACCGGCCGTCATGCCCGCCGCCATCAGGCATTATTTGCCCGTATTTATCCGCAGTTACAGGACGTCAATATGGCGTACACCTGGTCGGGGCTGATCAGCATTACGCGCAACGGCGCGCCGGTATGGGGGAATATTGCGCCGAACGTGTATTCGTCAGCGGGATGTAATGGTTCCGGCAGTTCCAAGCAGAGTGCGTTCGGGCGGTTGCTGGCGGAACATGCGCTGGGAGAGGACAATCCGTTGCTGGCCGATATGCAGGGCATCGGACGCGCCAGTTATCTGCCGCCGCGCCCGTTCCTGGATGTCGGAGTGAAAGGATTTATGGCCCGTGAACGCTGGCGTTCACGCAGCGAGTTGTAGAGACTGAACATAGCCGGTCGCCGCATAACCGGCTTTTTAATGACGTTTATCGACGCGCGCCACGATACGATCGCCCAGCCACTGAATGCCGCAAACCATCACAATCAACACGACGATCACTTCTATCATCACCACCGTTTCGAAACGCTGATAACCGTAACGGATTGCCAGATCACCCAGTCCGCCTGCGCCGATAGCGCCCGCCATCGCCGATGCGCCAATCAACGCCACCAGCGTGACCACAAATCCGGACAAAATACCGGGCAGCGCTTCCGGGATCAGCACGTCCCAGACAATACGCAGTTTACTGGCACCCATCGCGCGAACGGCGTCAGTCAGTCCGCGATCCACGTCGCGCAGCGAGACTTCTGCCACGCGGGCGAAATACGGCGTGGCGGTAATCGACAGCGGAACAATCGCCGCCCAGGTGCCGAGCGATGTGCCCACCAGAAAACGGGTTACCGGGATCAGCGCCACCAGCAAAATGATAAATGGCAGAGAACGGAAACCGTTGATCACCAGCCCGAGCGAGCGGTTAACCCAGCGATTTTCGGCAATGCCGCCGGGACTGCTCATCACCAGAATCAGGCCCAGAGGCAAACCCGCGATCAGCGAGAACAGGCCGGAAATTGCCGTCATCAGTAACGTTTCTTCGACGGCGTTAATCAGTAAATCAATCATTACCGGAGACATAACCTGTCAGCTCCACGGTGGCCTGGTGCTGTCGCAGCCAGTCTAAAACAACCTGCTCAGATGCCGTATCGTTTACCGGCACTGAGAAGAAGAAACGCACAACGGCATAATGCTGAATATGATCCACGCCGCCCTGGATCAGCCGGAATTTGCCCGGTAATGCCGTCGCCATTTGAGTGAGTATTTCGCCCTGCCGCCCCTGCTCCGCATACTGGACGCTGTAAATGGCCTCGCCCTGACGTACCGGCGACAACCGTTCAGCCAGCGCTTCCGGCAGTTGCGGCAATAATCCCTGTAACAGCGTACGGGTCAGCGCGGACTGCGGATGCGCAAACACCTGCCACACCGGCCCCTCTTCGATAATTTCACCGCCATTAATCACCGCCACGCGATGCGCGATTTTTTTAATCACCTCCATCTCATGGGTGATCAGCAAAATGGTGATGCCGAGTTTCTGATTGAGGGATTGCAGCAGCGCCAGAATCGAACGCGTGGTTTCAGGATCGAGCGCCGATGTCGCTTCATCGCAAAGTAGAAGTGCCGGACTGGCTGCCAGCGCACGGGCAATACCGACGCGCTGTTTCTGACCGCCGGACAACGCCGCCGGATAGTTCTTTGCCTTATCTTCCAGCCCGACCAACGCCAGCAGTTCGGCGACACGCGCCTGACGCCGTGCCTTGTTATATCCGGCGATTTTCAATGGCAGCGCGACATTCTGCTCAACCGTTTTGGCCGACAGCAAATTGAAATGCTGGAACACCATCCCCACGCGGCTGCGCACTGACTGCAAGGCTTTCTCGCTCAGGCCGGTGATGGCATGGCCTTCGATTTCAATCACGCCGCTGTCCGGCTGTTCCAGTCCGTTCAGGCAGCGGATCAGGGTGGATTTCCCCGCACCGCTGCGGCCAATAATGCCCAGGATTTCGCCCCGCCGGACCGTCAGCGAGACATCTTTCAGCGCCTGAATTGTGCCGAACTGACGGCTTACATGGTCAAGGCGCACGACGTCATGCACCTCATCCTGATGCGTTTTCAGAGTGCCACCGGCAAACTGCCCGGCGTTAGCCGGGCGTGGAGGGGCTTTTTCTGAAGACGTCGCCGTGAACTGCGCACCGGTTTCAGAGATGATCGTCATGCTTTACATCCTTACCAGGCCGTCACGCCGGTGCCTTTATAGACCTTATCAAACACCTGTTTGACAGCCTCGTTCTGGTAAGAACTGACCAGCGTTTTCACCCACGGCGCATTCACATTTTCAGTTTTCACCGCGATGAAGTTGTTGTAAGGATTATTCTTTACCGGTTCCTGCGCGATACGATCCGCAGGCGTCAGGCCACTTTTCAGCGCCCAGTCGGTGTTCACAATCGCAGCATCCAGATCCGGCACGGAGCGGCCGATAATGCCGGAATCCAGCTCTTTAATGGTGACGTGGCGCGGGTTCTCAGTGATATCCGCCGTAGTGGCGAAAATACCGGCGCCCGGTTTGAGTTTGATCACGCCAGATTGCTGAAGCAGGATCAGCCCGCGCGCTTCGTTCGCCGGGTCATTCGGCACGCCAATCACCGCCCCTTCTTTCAGCTGGTCGGCAGATTTTACTTTTTTAGAGTACAACCCGATTGGCCACACAGCGGTATCACCCACGCGCACGATGTTGTAGTGATTCACTTTGATCTGGTTATCGAGGAAAGGCTGATGCTGGAAGGCATTGGCATCCACTTCGCCGTTTTGCAGGGCTTCATTTGGCTGGTTGTAATCGTTGAAAATCACCGGTTTTACCGTCAGACCTTTTGCTGCGGCCTGTCTGACCACTTCACGCCAGACATCTTCGTCCTCCCCGCTGATAATTCCGACCTTAACCGTGGTTTTATCGGCGGCCTGTGCCGCACTCAGCGGCGCCAGCACGCTGCCGGAAATGATCACTGCCGAGGTTGCGGCCAGTAAAACAGCACGGTGAATACGGGTCTTTGTTTTGTTGAATGTCTTGCGCATACGCTATCCCCAAAAGTGTGATGAGATGCCTGCTCCGGGCTGTGTTTCCGTGCAGGAATTTGGCGAGTATACCCATCGGCTTATTTCTTTATAATATTGTTTTAATGATAGTTATTCTTGAAATGAATAACCGAAATGGGATAGTAAAGCGATAAAAATGCTAAGTGTTATTTCAATTGCCATTTCCCCAATTTGCTTCCAATAAAAAACCCGCCGGAGCGGGTTTTTAACATTTCGGGCAAACAGCGGATTAAGACTGCGGATCCACCGGCTGAACTTCAAGAGAAACCATGCCGATGCCCAGTTTACGAGGCTGGAAGCCGCCGCTGGTGCCTTCAGTGGGTTCGGTCGGTTCCGGCGGCGTGATGACGATACTTTGCTCCGCTCCCGGATTGGTGAACTGTACTTTCACGATACCGTCTTTATCGCCGAAGGTGACAAACTGCTCCTGATCCCCGACACGGACGGAAACCGGCTTATCGATGTTATTGCCGTAAGCCCGTGCGCGGATCACCACATCAAAGGTGGCGGGCAGCGGTTTAACGTAATCAATTTTCACCGACGGTGCCAGATTGGCATCTGACCAGCGTCCCCAGTTTTCAACGGCTGAAACACCGGTAATCGCTTTTACCTGCTCCGGCAATCCCGGCACCATAAAAGCGATGGCTTTCGACTGATAAGTGGTGGCGGAATCATCAATGTTCAGCGTCTTCAGGGTTTGCTGATAAATCGCATTGCTGCCCGAGGTGTCTTTCACGAAGTCCACTTTACCTTTGAAGGTATCACCGGTGATCTGCACGATCGTCGGCTTCGCCCCGAGGTTCCCCGATGCAACGCACAGGCCGGTATTGAGCGACAACTCTGGTGCCCAGACGCGTCCCATTTCGTAGCATTTATCAACCCAGACAAAGTTATCGCTGGTCGCCAGTCCGGCCAGTTGTTTTTTCAGCGGCGTGGACAGATAGACATCAAACATCGGCTCAATTTTGTCTGCCGTGACCTTCAGAATAAACGGCGTTTTGATGGTCATGCCGGAGAAGGTGAAAGTGCTGTCTTTGGTATTCACCGCATAGTCTTTGATGCTGTTCGGGAAGCCCCACTGTTTGATGACCGCCGGTTTCCAGGCATTCACTTTGTCATCAATATTGAGGAACTGCGCAGTCATCGATGTCGCAGAAACACCGCTGCGTCCAAGACCGATGTAGTTGTCGCCGCCCATCATATCCAGTACGGTCGCGCCATTATCCAGGGTGCTGCGTTTCGCACCGTTCAGCTCCCCTGCCGGATGACGCCCGTCGAGTACGAAGAACAGGTCTTTACGGTTCTGTTTGGTCAGAATGTTGTAAGCCGTGTTGTTCATCGCCAGATGATCGGAAGACACCACAATGATGGTGTTATCGAAATAACCGGACTTTTTAATCTTATCGATAAATGCGGCAATCAGTTCCTGACTGCAGGACACGGCGCTCAGTGACTGGTTGGCTTTACCGTTCACTTTATATTCCTTGCGGGTACAGCCGCGGGAAATAAAGCCGTCCGGATGATGCGTATCAACGGTCAGCGTGAACAGTGAGAACGGCTTACCTTCCTGACTCAGCGTCACGAATTTTTTGTACACCTCATCCAGCAAGGTGTCGTCATACCAGCCCCAGTCATTTTTATAAGACGGGTCCGCGACAGTCGGACGCAATTCGTTGTAACCATAAAGATGGTCGAAACCATGGGATTTCAGGAAGGTCCCTTTGCCTGCGAAAGCCAGTTCAGCGCCCTGATAGAAATAGTTGGTATAACCTGCACCTTTGAGCACATCGCCAAGACAGACGTTTTCAGGGTAGAAAGTCGCCAGTGCACTGGAGGCATTACCATCAAACGGCGCAAACAGCGGGATCCCACACTGAGAAGCCACCATACCTGCGATGGTATAGCCAGTGCCCGGCAACTGTTTGGTGTTTGTGAAATCGGTACTCTGCGCTTTATGGCGGTTTAATTCGGTGGTCAGGCCGGGGAAGACTTTGTCATCAAAATACGTGCGTTCCAGACTCTCGCCGTAGATATAAACCAGGTTAGGCTTTTTCGCGCCTTTAATGGCTTTTTCGGGCACTTTGTAATAGGTACTAAAATCTGCACCGCTGCCTGAGATTTGCGTTTTGACCAGACGCGAGATGTTCTGGAATGCCTGTGTGGAACCGACAGAAAAGACCGCCAGCACCACGGCCAGCGCACTGTAGACCGCGCTGCTGTTTTTGGCACGACGCTGCTTCAGCCCCCACGCCAGCAAAGCGAATACGCTGACAAGCCCTGCCAGTAAACCGATAAATGGCAGGATATATTTATTGAGCCCCGCCCCTTTCAGGCTACTGGTGACGGTATATAACACCGCGTCCGTGATGCCTTCACCGGTGAAATAATTGCTGCCGATCAGGATGACGTTAAGAATGACGTAAAGCCCGAGGAAAAACAGCACCAGTGAAAACCAGACACGGCTGGCCGACGCCCGCGTGACGTAGAGAAAAATAGAAGAAAGAAATAATACGAAGGAAATTATCTCAGAAGCCATTTCAGCACCCTGTCTGATTTAAACAATAAACTCTACGACCCATTTCTGCTGTTTTACGAGCAGCGCCGACGGTTCAACTCATCGAGCGAATGACCCGTTTGTCATTCACTTACTTCATCCCTGAGACAGGAAAATTCATGCCAAAAACGGATAGCGCTATATAGCCTGTTGATCCTGGTGGGTCAACGCCTTAACACGGCTTCAGGCCACTGATGTGCCCAAAAAAACTGACGTTTTACAAATTCATGACAGCTAATTCCGCATGATACCTCAGAAAATTAACTTTCCGGTCACCTTTCTGTAAGAATTGCATGATAGCGGAATACTGTGGGCGAAATGTGGAGGCAGGTTGAAAATGCGGAAAAAAGTTGGCGGGAAGGCCCGCAATACGGGGTATCGCGGGCATTGAAGATGAAAAATCAGATTCCTCCGAGATAAGCTTTCCGCACCTCCTGATTATGTAAAAGTTCTTCGCCTGAACCGCTAAGCCGAATTTGTCCGTTGACCATCACATAACCCCGGTCAGAAAGCCTGAGCGCATGATGCGCATTTTGCTCCACCAGAAAGATAGTCATGCCGTTTTTTGCCAGTTCGCGCAAGGTCTGGAAAATCTGTTTAACGATAATAGGCGCCAGCCCAAGACTCGGTTCATCGAGCAGTAACAGCTTCGGGCGACTCATCAGCGCACGGGCAATCGCCAGCATTTGCTGTTCACCACCGGACATGGTCATCGCCCGTTGTTTACGGCGTTCCTTCAGGCGCGGGAATAACTCAAACATGGTGTGCAGATCTTCTGCCGCGTGTTTATTCCCGACGGGAATGGTGCCCATCAGCAGGTTTTCTTCCACGGTCATATCCGGAAAAACACGTCGCCCTTCCGGCGATTGCGCTATGCCAGCCGAAGCCACAAAGTGTGTCGATTTGCGGCTGATATCTTCCCCGCGAAACAGGATCTGCCCGCTCTGTATACGTGGCTGACCGAATATCGACATCAGCAGCGTTGATTTCCCGGCACCGTTAGCACCAATCAACGCCACCGTTTCCCCCTCATGCACCTGCAAAGAGACCTGCTGTAATGCCTGAATCGCCCCGTAATACACATTCACATCACGAAATTCCAGCATCGCGTCGCTCATAAGCTGACCTCGTCGTCTTCATCAGCACCCAGATACGCGGCAATGACTTTCTCATCGTTCTGAATAGCCTGCGGTATTCCTTCGGCAATCACATCGCCGTGGTCGAGCACGATAATGTGGTCGGAAATGTCCATCACCATGCCCATATCATGTTCGATCAGCAGCACGGTGATGTCGTGATGATCGCGCAGGAAGCGGATAATTTTGCTCAGCGTACGTGTTTCAACCGGATTCAGACCGGCTGCCGGTTCGTCCAGGCAAATCATTTCCGGCGCGGTACACATCGCACGGGCGATTTCCAGCCGGCGCTGCTGACCGTAAGACATTTCCCCTGCCAGCCGGTTGGCACAATCCACCAGTTCCACCACTTCCAGCCAGTAAAATGCGCGGTCCAGCGCCTGATTTTCCGCACGGCGATAACCCGGCGTATTGAGCACACCGGCAATCAGGTTGCGGTTGGTTTGCATGTGCTGAGCGACCAGCAGATTTTCAACCACCGACATTTCACGAAACAGCCGGATATTCTGAAAGGTACGCGCCAGCCCGGCGCGGTTAACCAGGTGTGTACCGCCGAACATTTTGTAGAAAATACGTTTGCCCAGTTGCGCTGGTTTTATCCAGTCATCAGGCTGAAATTTCTGCCCGAGCACCTGGATTACATTGGTCGTCCGGCGGCGCGTATTGAGCAAAATATTGCCGCCGGACGCTTTATAAAAACCTGTCAGGCAATTAAATACCGTGGTTTTTCCTGCGCCGTTCGGGCCGATCAGCGCGGTAATCGATCCGCGTTTCACCGCAAGATTCACATCGTTCAGCGCCTTAATGCCGCCGAAATGCATGCGCAAATGCTCGACACTCAGGATGTTGTTATCCGCTAACGCTTCGCTCATGGCGCGACTCCTTTACGCACGGCAAACCCGCTGCGGCTGATGCGGATCAACCCGCGTGGCCGCCAGATCATCATCACCACCATTAAAACGCCGAACAGCAATACGCGATATTCGGCAAAGCTGCGCAACAGTTCCGGCGCGACGGTCAGCACAAATGCCGCCAGCACCACGCCGATGGTTGAGCCCATACCGCCCAAAACCACAATAGCGAGAATCAGTGCAGATTCGAAAAAGGTGAAAGACGTCGGATTAACGAAGCCCTGATACGTGGCGAAAAACACGCCCGCAATTCCGGCCGTGGAAGCCCCGAGGGTAAAGGCAGACAGCTTGACCAGCACATGATTCAGCCCCATCGCGCGGCAGGCAATCTCATCCTCACGCAGCGCTTCCCACGCGCGGCCAATCGGCATGCGGGTCAGCCGGTGTTTGATAAACAACACCAGCAACACCACCAGAACCAGCACAGCATAGATGAAGATAAATTTCATATTCGGGTTATAGGTCAGATGGAAAAACTCGTGGAACGGCACGCCGCCCTCTTTTGCCCGCCGGCCAAACTCCAGCCCGAAAAAGGTGGGCGGAGGCGCGGAAACACCGTTCGGGCCGCCGGTAAACGACAACCAGTTGGTCAGCACCAGCCGGATGATTTCACCGAAACCTAACGTCACGATCGCCAGATAGTCGCCGTGCATACGCAGCACCGGGAAACCCAGCAACGCACCCGCCAGCGCGGCCATCACCGCCGCCAGCGGCAGCATCGACCAGAAGCCGAGGCCGAGATACTGATACCCCAGCGCCAGCCCGTAAGCCCCGATGGCGTAAAACGCCACATACCCCAGATCGAGCAAACCGGCCAGTCCGACCACGATATTCAGCCCGAGGCCGAGCAACACATAAATCAGTCCCAGAATGGCGACCGTCAGAATGTATTTGGTGGCGACGAACGGGAAGAAAATGGCCAGCACAATCAGCAGCGGAATAACCCAGCGCAGATGACTTTTATAATCCGGCGACCGGACATAGACGCCCGCGCTGTCGGATTCGAAACGCGCACGCATTTTCTGCCCGCCTGTGGTTTCTAAAAATGCACTGAGCAGGAAGCGGCCCGTCATCACCGCAGCAATGATCCAGACCAGCCTCTGGCTATGAAAGTTAAAGCTGTAACCATCGAGCACCACACCGACCACCGGCCCGAAAATAATCAGCGCCACCAGCCCGGCAAAAATGGCATCCAGCAGACAGCGTTTAAATGAAAATCCGCTGTTCACAGCAGTTTGTGACATCATTTTATTTCCCTCACACTTTCGTCACGACCGGACGGCCCAGCAGGCCCTGAGGGCGGAAAATGAGGATCACCACCAGCAATCCAAAGGAGAACACATCTTTGTAATCGGAATTCACCATGCCCGAGAACTGCGCTTCGGCAATCCCCAGGATCAGCCCGCCCAGCATCGCGCCGGGTAATGAACCAATGCCGCCGAGTACCGCCGCGGTAAAAGCTTTGATGCCGATGATGAAACCGGCGTAGAAATCAAACGTGCCGTAGTTCATGGTCACCAGAACCCCGGCCAGTCCGGCCATCGCTGCGCCAATCATGAAGACCAGCGAGATAATGCGGTCAGTGTTAATACCCAGAATGGAAGCCATTTTTCTGTCCTGCTGCACCGCACGACACATACGACCAAGTTTGGTATTACTGATAATCCACGATAAAACCAGCATGCCAGCCAGCGACGCCACCAGAATGAAAATTTTGGTGTAGGTCATCTGGACAAAACTTTCGCCGATATGAAAACGGAATGCGCCATCCAGCATGGTCGGAATGCCCTGCTGTCGCGGCCCCTGACTGATTTGCGCGTAATTTTGTAAGATAAGTGACATGCCGATAGCAGAAATCAGCGGTGCAAGACGGGTCGAATTACGCAGCGGCTTATAGGCAATGCGTTCAATCGCCCAGCCATACACGCCGGTGACCACGATGGTGAACACCAGCGTGCCCAGGATCAGTAGCGGAAAAGAGTGAAGCCCGAAGAAGGAAAGCAGCGCCAGCGCGATGGCACAGAGGTAAGCCGAAATCATATACACTTCGCCGTGCGCAAAGTTGATCATGCCGATAATGCCGTAAACCATGGTGTAGCCGATGGCAATGAGACCGTAGACAGCACCGAGCGTAATGCCATTAAACAGTTGTTGCAGGAAGAATGAATCCATAAATACGCAGTCTCTTTTTGTGACCGCGCCTGGCTAAGGGCGCATTCATTAAAGCTAATAAAGCGTTATCGTTGCAGCCAGTTTGGACCCGGCCAGCGCACAAGAGCCGGAGCGTACATTAAGTACGTGAGCCAGTTCTTTCATAAAGAGTGAGCACTGCCCGGGTTCAAAATGGCAAATAAGAGTGCTTTATTCCTTAACTTCCTGATATTTGCCTTTGTCGTCCCATTTATAAACCACGTAATCAGAGACTTTCAGGTCGCCTTTACTGTCCCAGGCTTTTTTGCCCATGACGGTATCGACGCTGTTGGCTTTAAGCCAGGCGCTGGCTTTGGCGGAATCACTGCCGCCGGTGGCTTTGAAGGCGGCGGCGATCGCCTGCACGGAGGCATAGGAGTAAAGGGTGTAGCCTTCCGGCTCGAACTTGCTGGCGCGGAATTTATCGATAACGACTTTGCCTTCCGGGATCAGACGCGGGTCTTTGCCGAAGGTCATCAGAATCCCGTTGGTATATTGCGGGCCGCCTGCGGCGGTGACCATTTCTTCGTTGACGATACAGTCGCCGGAGAAGAACGTGGCCTGCACGCCCTGCTCACGCATCTGGCGTACCAGCGGACCGGCTTCAGGATGGCAACCGCCGAAGAACACCACGTCCGGTTTCTGCGCACTGATTTTGGTGACCAGCGCGTTGAAGTCTTTTTCGCCGCGCGATAACCCTTCATACATCACTTCTTTCACGCCACGCTTGTTAAGCGCCGCTTTGGTGGCATCCGCCAGCCCCTGCCCGTAGGTGTCTTTGTCGTGGATGATGACCACTTTTTTGGCTTTCAGCTTGTCGATGATGTAATCACTGGCAACCTGCCCCTGCTGGTCGTCACGTCCGCACATGCGGAACATATCACTCATGCCGCGTTCGGTGATTTGCGGGTTAGTGGATCCCGGCGTGATGGCGATAATTCCGGCATCGTTGTACACCTCAGATGCGGGCATGGTAGAAGATGAACAAAAATGCCCGACCACCGCCTGCACTTTATCCTGATCAACAAGACGGTTAGCGACTGCAACGGCCTGTTTCGGTTCGCAGGCATCATCGCCCTGCACCAGTTTGATTTTCTCGCCGTTGATTCCGCCAGCGGCATTAATGTCTTCAGCGGCCTGGGTGGCACCATGCCAGTACTGATCGCCATAGGTGGCATTCGGGCCGGTGAACGGGCCAGCGACGCCAATCACGATATCCGCACGCGCGGTAAACGCAGTGACCAGACAGCCTGCCAGCAACAAAGAAAGAGGACTTTTAATAAATTTCATCGACATCATCATGATCCTTAGGACAGAGTTTATGCAAAACGGGTTATGGAAAACGCATGTAGCAAAAACACCAACACGAAGTCGTAATCAGAAAATCTGAAATTTAACGCTTAAGCCTTAAGACTGAGGGTTTCCCGCTTATCTCCGGGGGTGAAAACATCAAAGGTAAAAAAACATAAGCAAAATATCTGCCATTGTTACTCAACCTCTGAGAATGTGACGGGTTATGTGAGTATAGATAGCGACGGGAGAGCGTTATGGGCAACTGACAGAAACAACGACGGGATCACATCGCACCGCGCTGGTGCACAAGCACGGTTTTGCACGCACGCTTACGCCGGGTGACATTTTTATTCTTTGCTTCTTGCGGCGGGTTGTTTTGTAATATGGGCAGATGATTGCAACGGGAAACTACTGAACAATGAAGAAATTATCCTGCCTGACGGCTGTGGTTCTGGCTCTGTCGTTAACTGGCTGCGCCAGCGATTATGTGATTAACACCAAATCCGGCGACCAGTTTTTCGCCCACGGCGAACCGGATCGTGACCGCAATACCGGCATGACCAGCTACACCGACATGAATGGCGATTATCATCTGATGAACACCAATGATATTGCGGGCATTGTGAAGAAGTAGGGTTACGGATGGGAATTGCATTTATCTCAAAACCTGGCCGATGACACACATGGTCGGCTTAACAAAACAGTCATGCTATGTGGTGCACAAACGGCACGCAATATCACGACTGTTTTGAAAATCAGATTACTCAGTAATAAAACGTGAAACAGACGCAGCAAGATTTTGTGCCTGATCTCGCAGCGCATTGGCGGCAGCAGAAGACTCTTCCACCAGGGCCGCATTTTGTTGAGTCACGCTGTCCATTTCCACTATTGCCTGCCCTACCTGAGATATTCCCCTGTTCTGTTCATCCGATGCCTGAGTAATTTCATTCAGTATTTCGGTAACATTAGCGACTTTGGTCACAATGTCATGCATGGTAGTCCCCGCCTGTTCTACCAGATCTGACCCTGCATTAATTCGCTCTACCGATTCACCAATTAAACCTTCTATTTCTTTTGCAGCCTGAGCGCTTCTCTGCGCAAGGCTTCTCACTTCGCTTGCCACAACAGCAAATCCCCGCCCCTGTTCGCCAGCACGCGCCGCTTCAACAGCCGCATTGAGAGCCAGAATATTGGTCTGAAAAGCGATGCTATTAATTACCGTCGTAATCTCAGCAATTTTTGCTGAGCTTGCAGTAATTTCATTCATAGTTTTCACCACATGAGAGACGAGTTGCCCGCCTTTATTCGCCGTTTCTGAAGTACTGCCCGCCAGGCGGCTGGTATGATGAATATTGTCCACGTTCTGTTTAACCGTCGCAGTTAACTGCTCCATGCTGGCTGCCGTTTCTTCAAGCGCAGCAGCCTGTTCCTCAGTGCGTGCGGATAAATCATTATTACCTGCCGCAATTTCTGCGGAGGCATGGCTCACCTGCGTCACACCGGTACGAATATCCCCGATGATACGGCGGAGATCGGTGTTCATCTCATCTACAGCTTGCATCAGTTCTCCCAGCTCATCACGACGCGTGGTATTGAGATGGGCTCTTAAATCACCGCGCGCTATCTGTCTGGCGACGTCAAGCGTGTCAGCCAGAGGCTTCACAATTTGGCGGGAAATAATCAGTGCAATGCCAATACTTAATAAGACTGCTGCTACCAGGAGTGAAGTCATCCATATAACTGCATTTCTGATATCGTCATGCGCCGCGCTCAGCTCCGATTCAAATATATTGTCACTCAGGGTAGTCAGCTTGCCGCCTGCTTTCGCAAGCAACTGAGTCACTTCCTGCTCAGCAATATAGGATTGGAGGTAGTTTCCGGCACTCGCCTTTTTGGCCGAGACTGAGCGTTCAATTTCTTCAAGTATGCTGACATCAGCCGGATTTAACTGGGATTTGACGGCATCCATTTGCTGAATCGATTCATTCATAAAACCTGTTAAAGCCTGAAGGGATTCCTCAGTATTCTCAAACTGGAGGAGTTTTACACGTGTCGCCACCCCATCAATGTGTCTGACGATATCCCCTAACGCGATCGCGGTGACAGCACGTGCGGGATCTCGTGCATAGGACTGAGCCAGACTGTTAATCTCAGATTCTTCGCGTGTCAGCACAAAACTACTGACAACAAGATCACGTTGTTGGGTCTCGCGGACCGTTTGAGCACGCTTGTCACGATACGTCTTCATGACCTCTGACATTTCATTAAGCATCTTCAGGTGCTCTGTATCCCAACGAAGCAACCTGAGACTTTCAATTTTTTTATCAACCTGCTGTAAGTTCACCTCATTCATTGTGATGTATTTTTCATCGTGCGTTTTCACATATTCCAGTCTTTCAGCTTTCGCCATAGCAAACTGGTCAGTTATCACTTTAAGCTGGCTTATTTTCTCAGCTCGAATGGAAATATCATTCAGATTTTTAATACCACATAAAGCAACTGCAATGCTCAGCAATAAGATAAGTCCGAAACCTAATGCTAATTTTTTCCCGACTTTTAGATTTTCAAAATATGACATAAATATTTTCATAGCGCATGGCTCTCCATTATTTTTATAAATACAATTGTATGTGAAGCACATGGGGTATCGGCAGGCTATAAAAATTAGTTAATAAAAAACTCAGTTTATTAAGTTACAAAAGTCAGTAATTTAACCGCTATAAAACCTTATTCTTTGTATGAATACTTTTTTATTAATTACACCCTATTAATGGTGAGGTAATTCTCTATAAAAAAGCATTATTTTAATTTTCTGCTATTCTTAAATATTAAAGACGTTATCTGAACATACATCGCGCAGTATCAGCTTCCGACGCGAGGACATAAAAAAACCGGGCGGAAGCCCGGTTTTGGTTTGCAGCGAGAACAAAAATTACAGCCCGTTTTCGGCAATATCCATCGCGAAGTAAGTCAGGATAATATCTGCGCCAGCACGTTTAATCGCGCCCAGGCTTTCACGTACGACGGCACGCTCATCAATAGCACCGGCTTGTGCAGCAAATTTGATCATCGCGTATTCACCGCTGACCTGATACGCCGCCAGTGGCAGACGGGAGGCTTCGCGGATATCGCGGATCACGTCCAGATACGCACCGGCCGGTTTCACCATCAGCGCATCGGCGCCTTCCTGCTCGTCCAGCAACGATTCACGCACGGCTTCGCGGCGGTTCATCGGGTTCATCTGATATTGCTTGCGGTTGCCTTTCAGTACACTGCCGCCCGCTTCGCGGAAAGGCCCGTACAGGGAAGATGCAAACTTGGTGGAATACGCCATGATTGAGGTATCGATAAATCCGGCTTCATCCAGCGCACTGCGGATGGCCTGCACCTGACCGTCCTGCGCGGCGGATGGCGCGATGAAATCTGCACCAGCAGCCGCCGCCACGACAGCCTGTTTACCGAGGTTGACCAGGGTTGCGTCGTTATCCACGCCGTGGTCGTGCAACACACCGCAATGGCCGTGTGAGGTGTATTCGCAGAAACAGGTGTCGGACATGACAATCATTTCAGGCACGGTGTCTTTACAGATACGCGCCATACGCGCGACCAGACCGTTTTCGTTCCAGGTATCGCTGCCGGTGGCATCCATGTGATGCGAAATACCGAACGTCATGACAGAGCGGATACCGGCGCGGGCGTAACGTTCGATTTCAAATGCCAGGCGGGATTCAGGGATGCGCAACACACCCGGCATGGCTTCGATGGGTACGTATTCAGAGGTCTCTTCTTCTACGAAAATCGGCAGTACCAGATCGTTGACGCTAAATTCAGTTTCCTGAAAAAGAGTGCGCAGGGATTCGGACTGTCTCAGGCGGCGAAGGCGTGAGCTCGGGAACTGATTCGACATGAAAACTCCTAAAAATTAATCTGTTGCGCTGATATTTTTTAGAAACAGGAGCACAGACAGTTCAGACGGCAGGAGGCGATGCAGCGCCGTCAGACGATGAAGCCCGCATTTTATAATAACTTTTAAACAAATGATGAACTTTCCGTGAGGAGATGTAACAGAGGCCGCAATTTTGGAAAGGCGATCCCGGAACAGGGATCGCCTGAAGGAAGGATTTAACCGAGCTTGATCTCGCGATCTGCTGAGGCAATCGTAGACGGACGGTGGGCGATAAATATCCGCGTAATGTCCAGTTCGCTGATCGCCTGATTGATGCGCATTTCATTGTCCAGATCCAAATGGCTGGTGGCCTCGTCGAGGAACAGTATCGCCGGACGGCGGTACAGTGCGCGGGCAATCAGCAAACGCTGTTTCTGCCCGCCGGACAAACTGCCGCCCAGTTCGCTGATCAGCGTTTCATAGCCCATCGGCATCCGTTCGATATCGTCATGGATGTTACAACGGCGGGCGCAATCAATAATACGCGCTTCGTCTTTCTGCTCATCAAAACTGGCAATGTTCTCGGCGATAGATCCGGCGAACAACGTGTCATCCTGTAACACACAGGCGATGCAACTGCGGTAATTGTTCAGTCCGGCGGTGGTGATATCCATACCGTTAATCAGAATGCGGCCTTCGGTGGGCGTCAGCAAACCGGTCATGATCTTCATCAGCGTGGTTTTACCCTGCCCCGACGGCCCGGTGATCGCCACACTTTCGCCCGCCGCCACCGACAGGTTTAGCCCGTTGATCAGCGGTGCGGAAAGGCTGTCGTACTGAAACACCAGATCCCGCACCTCCAGCGACGCTGCCTCGCCCGCCCGCAGCAACTCACGTTCCGGCAGTGATTTCTCGGTGCCGGTCAGCGCGATATCCGCGATACGGTCGCGGTGCAGGGAAAGCATCCGCAGTTGCAACACCATATTCAGCAGACTGGCAGCACGTTCGGAGAACTGCCCGCGGTAGGTGTTGAAGGCCACAAACATCCCCAGCGTCATATGGCCGTCAATCACCTGCGTCGCCCCCAGCCACAGCAGCGCGACCTGATCGAGTGTGGCGATCAGCGTGTTGCCGCCGGTAAACATCATCTCAAACCTGGTTTTGCGCACCGTCGCATTGGCGTTATCAATGTTCAGATTGAGCCAGAAATTAGCGCGGGCTTTCGATAAACCCAGTGCTTTCAGCGTACTGATGCCGTAGAGCGTTTCCATAAAGTGCGAACCGGCACGCGCACCTTTAACGATTTGCTCCTCGGAAACCTGGCGGTAAGCGTTATACGTCGTCAGGCGGAAGATGACATAAATCGCCGTGAAGCCAAGAATCACCCAAATCAGCCAGCCGCCATACAGCACCATCATCACGATTAACCCGACCGACATAATGCCGTCGATAATACTGTTGACCACGTTGGTGGTCAGCGTGGTGCGCAGCGTATCGAGGGAAGTAAAACGCGACTGAATATCCCCGAGTTTGCGTTTCTCAAAATAATCGAGCGGCAGTTTCATCAGATGATCGAACAGCCGCGCTTTCCATTGCACATCAATCAGCGTACTCATCACCAGCGATGTCCAGGCGCGTAACATGCTGACGCCGGTGCGGAAAATGATGAAGAACAGCAACCCGAGGCAAATCAGGGTCAGTAAATCCGGGTCTTTCGCCGGGATCACATGGTCCATTACCAGTTGCATTCCGACCGGCAGCAGCAGGTTGACCGATTCGATCATCAGCGAGAGGCAGAAGATTTTGGTCAGCGCCGGAATAAGGCCGCTGACATTGCCCATCATTTTGCGCAGATCCAGCCGTACGCGCGGTTTCTCCGAGGTAAAACCGTTGTCCGGCCACAGCTCGAGTGCCACGCCAGTGAAATGCTCGGACACCTCGCGCATGCCAAGCGAACGGCGGCCAAAGGCCGGATCGTGAATAATCACTTTGCCCTGTTTAACGCCAACCAGCACCACGAAATGATTGAGATCCCAGTGCAAAATACACGGCGTTTTCAGCGCGTTCAGCTCATCGATATCCAGCTTTAACGCGCGGGATTTCATCTCATTCGCTGCCGCGATATCCATCAGCGTGCGCAGCGTCGCGCCCCGTGAAGATATCCCATAGCGCTGACGCAGGCTTTGCAAGTCGACGTGTTTGCCGTGATAGCCAAACACCATTGCCAGACTGGCCAGTCCGCACTCGGCGGCCTCGGTTTGAATAATCTGCGGCACCCGGTGGCGCCAGCTAAAGTGCAGGCGGTCAGCCAGCTCCCGTACGTTATCGAGATTCATTGATTGGCCCCACCACGCTTTTCTTCATGCTGTAATACGGAGACAACATCCACTGATACAGCGGCCTTTTCTCCAGGAATAACGTCGACTCGGCTTTCATGCCGCTGGATAAATTCAGCGTTTCGCCGTGCCAGTTCATGGCTTTTTTATCCAGTGAAACAATCACTTTGTAATACGGCCCGCTGATCGTGCCATTGGCCGTTCTCGGCGCGCTGGCGTAAGAATTCAGCTCCTGTTCGGAAACCGGCGCAGAGGAAATCGATTCCACCTTGCCGGGGAATTGGCCATATTTTTCAAACGGATAGGCTTCGTACCGAATATTGATGTGCTCGCCGGCTTTCACGTAAGGCACGCTTTCATTAGGCAGCCAGGCAACGAGAAAGAACGGGGAATTACTGGCCGGTACAAGTTGCGCGAGGCTGTCACCGGCGTTGACCATCTGTCCGGGCGTGACGCTCAGCGAAGAGATTTTGCCGGAGGTCGGCGCGGTGATCAGCAATGAGCCTTTGGCATCGGCCTGCGCCAGCTGGCGTTCGAGGTCGTTACGCTGGTAGCCGTACTGCGAAATCTGGTTATCAAACTCGGCGGCGCGGGTGACCAGTTCGCTGCGCAGATTGGTGATTTGTAATGCTTCCTGAATCGCCTGGGTGTTCAGGCTCTGGAACGATGTCTGCTGCTGGTAAAACAGGTAGCGCTGATTATTCAGCTGGTCAGTATTGATCAGGCCCTTCTTCTGATATGCCCCGTAGTTCTGCATGCTCTTTTTCATGGCATCCAGCCCTTCCTGCGCCGAATCCACCATGCTTTGTGAGACTTCATGCGCCTTCTGATACTGATCGAGTTGCTGTTGCAGGTTTTGCAGGGTTTCCTGCTTATTGTGTTCCAGCTGGGCAATAATGGAATCGATTTGCTCGCGCTGCTTTTTAATAGCGGCGAGCGTGGTGGTACTGACATTCCCCGCCTGCGTCACGCGGCTGACGTCGATTTCATATAAAGGCTGGCCTTTTTTTACGGGTTTACCGGTATCGACATACAATTTGGTGACCACGCCCTGCTCAGGGCTGAATAAATTAATGCTGTGCGGCTGAGTAATGATTTCACCGCTGACGTTGATGCGACGTGTGTAGTTAGCGAAGATCAGGAATACCAGTAAAGCAAACAGGAAGAGGGCCGTGAGTGTCGTGATGATCCATAAAGGCCAGCCGGCGAGCAATAAAGCCTTACCCGCCCAGTGACTTTGCTGATGTTCATTTACCTCTTTACGAAAGAGCATATTTAAGTGTTCCAGAAAAACCGGCTGTAAAAACAGAATCTTTGAAAGATAGCAGCACATAATCACGCTGCCACCGCGATTACTCTGAAACACCGGTTGAAGTTATTACCACGCAGGGATAATTGCGCAGTAATATTAATTTCAATGTCTTATAAAAAATAACCACCTGACCTCTGGTTCGATTATTTTTTGCACATTGCATTAATTATTCAGATTTAAAAATATCTTAATAATGATTTCAAACAATGAGTTACATATCTAAATTCACATAGGAGATTATTCCTAGTCAAATTCCGTCCGCAGTACTCTAGGCTTAATCCCTGTGAAGACATTGCGTAGAAATTATCTCCATAGACTTACTCAATGTTTTCATCGCCCCCGTTATTTAAGGGGACTTGCTTTAACAGATTAAAAGGAAGGCCTAAGATGAAACAATTAACAGAACATGATATTGAAATGGTTAATGGTGCGGGTTGGTCGGAAGATGTTAATAAGGTTGCCGATCGCCTATCAAACTTTGGTCAGGACGCGGTGAGTGACACCAGTAATGCGGTGAACAAGGCGTATTCACAAATTTCCGATGGTCTTGCTAAAGCACAGAACTATCTGACAACCTAGTTTATAAACAGCTTTTGTTGTACCGAAAGTTAATTTATAAGCAACTTAGTCAGAGTAATACAAGCCCCTGCTCACACGCGGGGGCTTTTTTTATTCCCTAAAATATTGTTCAGACTCTCGAATCAATATCACTATACGAAGCCAAATTTCTGAGTAAACTCTATTCCCACAATTTCACCATGTGAATACAGTCTCCTCACACTCCGAAAAGCAGGATGCTTTTCACATGCCAACCAGGGACCGGAATGGACACACTTTCCCGCTACTCACTTGATATCTGGAACAGCCCTTACAGTCTGGACGTGCTGAACTTTCGCGGCGAGGAACAGCTCAG
>NZ_JABAED010000017.1:94003-128909 GCF_023701875.1 Rahnella sp. CG8 | reverse complement strand
TGTTTTTTTTCCGGCGGCATTATCGCCCCGGCTAAATCGGTGGCGGGATTATGGGTGATCAAATATTCCTGTACCGCGTAACGCATGATGCCGGTCATGCGTTGCTGTAACCGCATGGCCACTTCGAGGTGGCCTTTTTTCTCGGTGATGCGCAGGGGAACCAGCAAATCGCCGGCGGTGATATCAGTGATGGGGATCTGACCAATTCTGGGAAAGACGTGAAGCTCAAGTGACCGCAGGATGCGTCCGGCATGGACGTCTGACCAGCGGCGGTTCCGGCTATGCCATGCGCGGGCCACTTCCTCAAAGGTGTTGCCATTCTTTCTGGCCTGTTTTTCCCGCTGGCGCTTGAGTCCCGGATCGACGGCATGACTTAAATCAGCGCGAGCCTTCGTTCGCAGTTCACGCGCCATTGCCAGAGACACGGCAGGATAGGGGCCGAAGGCCAGTTTCTTCTCTTTGCCGTCATAACGGTATTTCAGGTACCAGAGTTTGGAGCCAGAAGGACTCACGAGCAGGTACAAACCCTGGCTGTCACTGAGCTTATAAGATTTTTGCAGCGGCTTGGCGTTGCGGATAGCGGTATCAGTAAGAGGCATTTGGGGGCTCCGATGCTTATCGAACCAATCAGCCCCTAATTAAGCCCCCAAAAAGAGCGGATGTCAAAAGACCCCGCTATACGTCTGTATACAGCAGGGCCTGTTTAACTTACTGATTTTTAGCAGTTCACAGACGTATACGGAAGTCTATGGACTAAATAATGGTGCCCGGACTCGGAATCGAACCAAGGACACAGGGATTTTCAATCCCTTGCTCTACCGACTGAGCTATCCGGGCAACGGGGCGCATTAAACCGTATCGGGCATGTGCCGTCAACGGCTTTTTGTGACAACCGCGGGGTTCGTCAACCGACTGATGCTTTTTACGACAATTTGACGATTTAACTTAGGGTTCAGGCCGCTTACCCCGTTCGTACCCGGCAATAATCCCGAAAAGCGCGGAAATTCCGGGCGTAATCAATGTCGCATTCTGTAAGAAATTCGCGCAATGTTCAGGGTTGAACAGGGGGGTAAAAGATGCCATTATTGCGCCGATTTATTAAACAACTCTGATCCCGTTTTCACGCGACAGCTCAAGAGGGTTGCGGCATGGCTGGTTTATCACATCGCACTGTTCGTCAGTGCACAAACAATCTGATGATGATCTCCGGGTGCTGTAAACACCACGATTTCAGTTTTCCTCCATTTGTAGTCTCTTTCATGCGGTAAGGCTACCGTTTGCTCGCTGTCAGGCATTATTAAAAACAGAGAATAAAACAGAGCAGTTCTCTGATTTTAATGTTGTCTATCAGACGTGGCCTGGCCTGAAACCCGATTTGTCACCACTTTGCCATACCGGCATTGTTCTGTTGCACTCGATATCTCGCTTTAGCCAACGTCATTTGCCGGGCTGGACTCTGCGCTCTATACCTTTAATGACGTATGCGCCAGCTCATTGCCGTGCCACCTGGCACACCCTCTTACTTAACCGTTTGAGAGCCTGAATGAAACACTTAAAACTTGCAGCAAGCGCTTCCGTCGCCCCTTATCTCCAGACAGCACGTCTGGTCGTTGACCTGCGTCGCGCCGATTACGCGGACGTTGCGGCCATCATTATTTCTGTCGGTGACCTGAACCACGGCAGGCTGGCGGATATTGAAACGCTGGGATTTGGTATTCCCGCGTTTGTTGCGGTGCAGGGTACAGAGCAGATTTCACCTGAGTTTCTGCCGTTGCTGAAAGGCGTAATCACGCTATCGGACGCCAATCAGGCATTTTATGCCGCGCAGATTGAGTCTGCCGCACAGGTTTATGAAGAAGCCTTATTCCCGCCGTTTTTCGATACGCTGAAAAAGTATGTCGAGATGGAGAACGCCACTTTTGCCTGTCCGGGGCATCAGGGCGGCGAGTTTTTCCGTCGTCATCCGGCAGGGCGCCAGTTTTATGATTTCTATGGCCCGAATATTTTTCGCTCCGACATGTGTAATGCGGACGTCAAACTGGGCGATTTACTGATCCACGAAGGTTCAGCGAAAGATGCCCAAAAGTATGCGGCTAAAGTCTTCAGCGCGGATAAAACGTATTTCGTGCTCAACGGCACGTCTGCGGCCAATAAAGTCGTCACCAACGCGCTGCTGACCCGCGACGATCTGGTGCTGTTCGACCGTAATAACCACAAATCAAACCATCACGGTGCGCTGTTGCAGGCGGGCGCTACGCCGGTTTATCTCGAAACAGCACGTAATCCGTTCGGTTTTATCGGCGGCATTGATGCGGCTTGTTTCGATGAAACTTATCTGCGAGCACAAATCAAAGAAGTGGCGCCACATCGCGCGACTGAAAAACGTCCGTTCCGCCTGGCGATTATCCAGCTTGGTACTTATGACGGTACCGTGTACAACGCGCGTCAGGTGGTCGATAAAATCGGTCATCTGTGTGATTACATCCTGTTTGATTCCGCGTGGGTCGGTTACGAGCAATTCATCCCGATGATGAAAGAATGCTCGCCGCTGCTGCTGGAGCTGAACGAAAATGACCCTGGCATTATCGTTACGCAGTCGGTACATAAGCAGCAGGCCGGATTCTCGCAGACCTCGCAGATCCACAAAAAAGACAATCACATCAAAGGCCAGAAGCGTCATTGCAGCCATAAAAAGCTCAACAATGCGTTTATGATGCATGCCTCGACCAGCCCGTTTTATCCGTTGTTTGCCGCGCTTGACGTCAATGCGCGCATTCATGCCGGTGGCAGCGGAAAACACATGTGGATGGAGTGCGTGAAGCTTGGCATCGAAACCCGCAAAATGCTGCTTGATCAGTGCTCGATGATTTTACCGTTCGTTCCTCCAACCGTCGGCGGCAAACGCTGGCAGGATCATGAAACCAATGAAATGGCCAACGATGTGCGTTTCTTTGATTTTGTGCCGGGTGAACGCTGGCACGCCTTCGACGGTTATGCCGAGAAACAGTATTTCGTTGATCCGTGCAAGCTGCTGCTGACCACGCCGGGCATTGATGCTTCCAGCGGTAAATACACGGAGTTCGGCATACCGGCGACCATTCTGGCGAACTATCTGCGCGAGAATGGCATCGTGCCGGAGAAATGTGACCTGAACTCGATTTTGTTCCTGCTTACCCCGGCGGAAACACCGGCCAAAATGCAGTTGCTGGTGGAAGAGTTGGTGCGGTTTGAGCAATACATCGAAGAAGATGCGCCGCTCAGCGAAGTGCTGCCGACGGTGTATCGCAAAAACGAAGACCGCTACCGGAATTACACCATCCGCCAGCTGTGCCAGGAAATGCATAATCTCTACGTCAGCTTTGATGTGAAAGAGTTACAGAAAGAGATGTTCCGTGAGAGGAGTTTCCCGAAGGTAGTGATGAATGCGCAGGATGCGCATAACGAGTTTATTCGCGATAACATCGAGCTGGTGGCAATTGGTGATGCCGAAGGCCGTATCGCTGCGGAAGGCGCGCTGCCATATCCTCCTGGCGTGCTATGTGTCGTGCCGGGCGAACTGTGGGGCGGGGCGGTTCAGCGCTATTTTATGGCGCTGGAAGAAGGTATCAATCTGCTGCCGGGTTTCTCCCCAGAATTGCAGGGTGTGTATATTGAGAAAAAAACGGTCGGCTGGAAGCGCGTGATGGGGTATGTGGTTTCTGCGTAATTTGCTGTAAAAAATAAATTATCCGCTTGCTGGTTTTCAAATAATGGGGAGGCAATAACCTCTCCATTATTTATGATATTGATATGCTTTGTGAATGTTTTATTGTTTCAAGTATTGCCATTAATATAAATAGTCTGTGTTAGTTTGTTTGATTATTTGTTTGTGTTATTAATTACAGAGAATAATTCGTTTTTTGTATGCTTTGTGTGATATTAATTGTACGTGTTATTTTCATGTTCTTCCTCTCAACTTTCAAATCAAACTTGTTTCCAGATGTTGCTTTTTACTTTCCGTTCCTATAAATTGCCAAGCTTACTTCAACTGTTAAAATAAAAACTCCATGGAAAAGGATGTTAACGGGATGTACGGATTTTTATTTGTCACCCCTATCATTTGTTTTATTTTTTTACTGGCGGCCAGGGCTGTAAGTATTAAATTAAAACTGGTCGACAAGCCTGATTACAGAAAAAAACACAGCAGTAATATTCCGCTGGTAGGCGGCATTGCTATCTATCTCACGGTGGTAGTAATAAATTTACTTTTTTTTCCTTCCGTTGCGCACAATAATGCTTTTCTGATGAGTAGCTTCCTTCTGGTTTGTATCGGTGTTCTTGACGATCGCTATGCTCTTTCAGTATTTCTTCGCGTGATTGTTCAGGCGGCAGGTGCAATTATCATTATGTCTGACGGCGTATATATTAGCTCTTTCGGCAATTTGTGGAACAATTACGAGCTTAGGTTGGGGATCTTAAGTTTCCCCGTCTCATTGCTGGCTGTCTGGGCATCAGTTAATGCTTTCAATATGATAGACGGAATTGACGGGCTGTTAGGCGGGTTAAGTATTCTTTCATTTACGGGATTGGCAATCTGCTTTGCTGTGGCAGGGAAAATACCTATGGCGCTGTACTGTCAGCTTTTTATTGCGGCAATTGTTCCTTTCATTATCCTGAATGTCAGCTGTTCCAGGTTGAAAGTTTTTATGGGAGATGCGGGGAGTACATTCCTTGGGTTTACGGTTATCTGGGCTATCATGCTGGCCACCGGGGAATATAACGCCGTGATGGCACCTGCAACCGCAATCTGGTTGATCGCTGTCCCACTGATGGATCTGGTTGCGGTGATGTTTGGGCGTCTCATCCGAAGACATTCTCCTTTCAAGCCAGACAGAACGCATCTGCACCACTTGCTCATAAATTATGGTTTCTCCAATAAAAAAACTCTCAGTATTATTCTTCTTGGCTCTTTTTTGATGAATGCATTTGGTATCGGATTAAATATTCTTAAAGTAAATGAACTGCTGTCTTTATTTTTATTCTGCCTGATTTTTGTCATCTATTGTTTTGTTCGTCACTGGCTGGCGATTCATACAAAATATTCAGAAGTCTCCCCCGGAGATGAGAATAATAATGAAACCATAGAAATATCAGTACAATAAACACGACGATAAACGATCTGTTATTGTCGTCGGCATTTATACTAATTTATAGATATGTTTAAATTCTGCTTTTTTTAAGCGGAGACTGGCTAATATTAAATTTTTTGTAAAGGACTTATTGGTGATTTTATTATTCTAATGGATGTCTACAACATCCATGGGCGGTAGCGTGAAAAAATACTCAATGCTATCGCAATATTTATCGATCCCTAAATTGAGTAACAATATTCCCTCCAGACTCCTTGTGAAGATTTTGCTAAAAACAACACCATTAAATCTACTCCCCATGAAAATAAACGGTTAAAACGTTATGAAAGTTAAGATTGTTACTATTCCACTCATCATATTTGTAGTATCGCTTTGTGGATGTTCGTTATCGCCTGGTATCGGTATAAGTACTTCGGGTAAAAATGTCGTGGAAGAAAACGGCCCTTATCAGGATATTAATGCAATGGTCGATATTTATCCCATCACGCCTAAACTGGTGGAGTCACTTGTTCGTCACCCTGCCATTGCGACAGTCAACAGCGACCTTGATTCACGTGTTAACAAGTACCAGTACTATGTTGGCATCGGCGATATATTAACAATTACGGTATGGGACCATCCTGAACTGACGACACCTGCCGGTCAGTATCGAAGTGCCGGCGATGCCGGGAACTGGGTTAACGCCGAAGGTGCCATATTTTACCCTTACATAGGGATGGTCAACGTGGCAGGCAAAACGACCTCTGAAATTCGTCGTGATATTACCGCCAGGCTCACCCAATATATTCAATCGCCGCAGGTCGATGTCAATGTTGCGACGTTCCGCTCGCAGAAAGTCTATGTCACCGGTGAGGTGGAAAAATCCGGTCAGTTACCTGTCACTAACGTTCCCATGACCATCATGGACGCAATTAATCTGGCGGGGGGATTAAGTGAAAATGCGGACTGGAATAATATCGTGTTGTCGCATAATGGCGAGAAATCTCTCATTTCACTGCAGTCTTTAATGAAGCATGGAGATATGCGGCAGAACCGTTTGCTTGAGCCGGGAGATATCCTGTATGTCCCGAGAAACGACGAGCTGAAAGTGTTCGTGATGGGCGAAGTGAAAAAGCAAACGACACTACGCATGGATCGTAGCGGCATGACACTGACCGAAGCCCTCTCTAATGCTGAAGGCATGGATCCGTTAACGTCGGATGCCACAGGGGTATTTGTCATCAGAACCCTGAAAGGGGATGCTAAAAAGAAAATAGCGAACATCTACCAGTTGAATGCAAGCGATGCTACGGCACTGGTGCTGGGAACCGAATTCCAGCTTGAGCCTTACGATATTGTTTATGTGACGACAGCTCCGCTGGCTAAATGGAACCGTATTATCGGACAATTATTGCCAACCATTACCGGGGTTCATGATCTGACGGAAACTGCCCGTTATATTCGAAACTGGTAAGAAAAGGTGATATTTAATTCTATCCTGGTGGTGTGCGTGGGGAATATATGTCGCTCACCGATTGCCGAAGCCTTGATGAAACAATGTCTGCCTGAAAAAAATATACAGTCGGCAGGCTTGTCTGCGCTTAACGGACAAAGGGCTGATCACATGGCAAAAATGGTGGCTGAACGCCACGGGATATCACTGGAAAATCATAAGGCGAAGCCGTTCACACCAGAAAGGGGTAAGGAGTTTGATCTTATTCTGGTGATGGAGCGGACGCATATCAATGCCATCACTCATTCTTTACCCGAAATCAGAGGGAAAATTATGTTGCTGGGCCACTGGAATCAGCGGAAAGAAATTCCTGATCCTTATGGAAAAGATATGGAAGCATTTGATTATATATTCTCTCTTATAAAAGAGTCAGTATCTGGCTGGAAGGCTGCTTTAAATTATCAGGGTTTAAAATGATTGGAAAAATGACGGGTCAGTCAGGAAATAAATGTATCCCGGACGAGTTTGATTTACGTAAAAATATGGGCGCTATCATTGATAAAAGATACATTATTATTGTGATTACCTTTATTTTTGTCTTTATCGGTTTGTTATATGCCTTTTTATCATCTCCGGTTTATCATGCTGACGCTTTAGTTCAGGTCGATCACTCAGGTGAAATCGACATGATGAGTAATATCTCGCAATTATTGCCGGCGAAATCGCCTGTTTCTGCAACAGAAATGCAACTGGTTACCTCCCGGGCAATCCTTGGAGAAACGGTTGCTAAACTGAATCTGGATACTGAAGTTCGTTTTATCAGTTTCCCCATCATTGGAGAGGCGATACGACGTTACTCACAGCCTGGAGTACCGCGGATCGCGGTGGATATCTTTGAGCCACGCAGAGGTGTTATCGGAGGTTCTTATACGCTTGAAATTCTCAATGATGCTGAGTATCAGATAACGTCACCGTCCGGTACTACCGTATCTGGAACGGCAGGGAAGATGCTGGAAACTCCTGAATTTCGTATTGAAGTGAACGAAATACATGCTCTTAAGGGAGATAAGTTTTCTGTTACCAAAGTTGAAACACTCAAGGTCATTGAGGAGTTACGAGCCAATGTCAACGTCATCGATCAGGGCAAAGATACCGGTATTTTGACTATTAGCTACAATGGCAGGGATCGTAAACAAATTAAGAGCATCCTTCAGACAATCATTGATTGCTATGCTCGTCAAAGTATTCACCGAAAAGCGGAAGAAGCGGAGAAAAGTCTGGGATTTATTAAGAGTCAGCTTCCGCAGGTAAAAAACAATCTCGGAATCGCGGAAACGAAATTAAACGCCTTCAGAAGCCGTAACAATTCCGTAGATTTACCGATGGAAGCAAAATCAACTCTCGATAGCATGGTGCAACTCGATGGTCAGATTAATCAGCTTATCCTTAAAGAAACCGAAATTTCAAAGTTATATACAACACAACATCCGGCTTATTTAGCATTGATTGAAAAAATCCAGGTTCTGAAAGATGAAAAGAAAAATCTGAATGAAAAAGTCAGCACCTTACCTCTGACGCAACAGGAAGTCGTCAGATTGACGCGTGATGTCCAATCGGGTCAGCTCGTTTATATGCAGTTGTTGAATAAGCAGCAAGAACTTAAAATCAGCCAGGCAAGTACTATTGGCTCTGTCAGAATTATCGACAGTGCCGTCACAGGATTAAAACCGGTTAAGCCTGATAAAGTCCTGGTAATATTTATCTTTGCTTGCCTGGGATTGATTTCATCAGTTGGATTTATACTGGCACAGGTCTCATTACAGCAGGGTATCGACTCCGCAGAAATACTTGAAGATATCGGACTTAATGTCGTTTCAAATGTGCCTCTGTCAGAGTGGAGGAATAATCACTATTCTCATTCTATGAGTGATACTCGGCCTGTTAGTTTGTTAGCACTTGAAAAAGCATCAGATATTGCGATAGAAGCTCTGAGGAATTTAAGAACCAGTTTGTATTTCTCGATGATGGAAGCTCGTTCAAATGTGTTGATGATCTCCGGTGCCACTCCGGAGGTAGGGAAAACATTCATCAGCTCCAACCTTGCAGTGGTAGTGAGTCAGGCTGACAAGCGGGTCTTATATATTGACTGTGATATGCGAAAAGGATATGCGCATCGGATCTTCGATATTAAGAACGTCGGGTTAACCGATGCGATTACGGGTTCAATCACGTGTCAGGAAGCTGTTCAGAGTACTAAAATCCCCGGACTGGATATTATCACTCGCGGGAAGTGGTCAAAAAACCCTTCAGAGCTTTTGCTGCGTAAGCAGTATCACGATCTTATTCATTGGGCATCAGATAATTATGATTTCGTCATACTTGATGCGCCACCAGTCCTTGCGGTAAGCGATGCCGTTATTATAGGTAGGTATGCAGGTATTTCTATGCTGGTCGCTAAATTTGAGCAGAGCACAGTGCGTGAAATAGAATCCGCAATCAGAGTATTTAACAGAAATAATATTGATATTAATGGAGTGATACTCAACGCAGTAGTTAATAAACCTTCAGGATTTTATAACTATGGTAAAAAAGAAATATATGAATATCATTCGCCTGAAACATGAGAGTTTACCACTGAGTTTTGATATTGCAGGGGTTAACAGAGATTCTTATTTTTGACAATCAAGACTGAATCACGATGCTTATCATGCCAGTTAGTGAAAAATAATGAAAAAGATATTCAGTGATAGTATTATTTATGTCGGTGGGGAACTGATTGTAAAAATCTTCCCCTTCCTTCTTCTCCCTGTTCTCTCACGTGCTTTAGGCCCTGAGCAGTATGGGAAAATATCCTTATTTAATGCCTATGTCGCGGTCTTCTTTGTCTTCATTGGACTAAACACATCTGCCGCAATAATTAAGTACGAATATACGCAAGAAGATTACAACTCGGCAGACTATTTCTTCTCCTCTGTCATTATATCATCCGTTGCCTTTATCCTTTGCGTTGCTGGGGTATATGCTTTTTATCCGAGTGATATAATTATTCTTGCCGCGATTGCGGGATATTTTCAATGTATTTATACAAGCCTCGTATCGATTAATCAGTCCAGGAAAGAAGCGAAGAAATACATGACTGCTCAAGTCCTTAATGCAGCAATGTCATTCGTTATCACATTATTGTTCCTGTACTGTTTTAAGGTGAGCTATGAAATCAGGGTTTACGCGATTATTCTTGGTTTCCTGATTTCAATATTTATTTCTTCATGGTCCAACAGAAACTGGCTGAAGCAGGCCGATTTTTGTTTTGATACCGTTAAAAAAACATCATCACAATTGCTACTTTTTGGTATTCCACTCATTATTCATAATATGAGCTTTCTGGCCCGGTCAGGATTGGACAGGATTATGATCAGTAACTATTTTTCCAGTTCCACGCTGGGAAATTACTCTGCATCATTTCAGTTAAGCGTAATTATTACTGTGGTGCTGATGGCCCTGAATAAAGCATTAACACCTCACCTGTACAGTCAGTTGAAAAATAATAAAATCAGCCGTAAACACTTTACACTGATCTTCGTTGGGTATTTTTTTATGAGCACACTGGTAACCATTGTGGCACAGTTAATTCCCGAGGGAGTATACAATCTGGTGGCGGGTGAGGAGTATAAGGACGTTAAACGATTTGTAGTCATTATGGTACCTGCATTTTTATCGCAGGGGTTCTATCTGATTATGGCATCGACTTGTTTTTTTCATGGGAAGAGCAAAGCAATTTCTTATTGTACTTTTACAGGTGGGGTTATCCATTGTGTTATATTATTCTTGGTCTGTAAGTTTATGAACGTGTTTTCTGTACCATGGGTATTGTTTTTCTCAAATAGTTTTGTTGCTTTGCTGATGTATATAACTGTGTTCAGGCCTGTGACAGAGAGCGACCAGTGAGGTAACAGTGAATATTAATTTTAAACGTGGTGTTATTTACCTTTGTTTGATGATGCTCACTTCTGTAAGTATAACACATCTTATTTTTGATGCCCGTGATGCTGCAGGCGTGGTGATTTTTACTTTGACCGCGTTGAGCATTCCCGCGATTACCATTCCAGGAGCCCGGTATAATTATTTGATCATTGCGGCATTACTATTTTCTGCTATCTATACTTTTTATTGTATTAATGTTTTTAATATTTTCCCCGGAATAGATGCCGTACGATATTATAATTTTTTACTGTCAAATAATTCGCTGGGTGAAATTTTATCCGGTGCTGTGGCGAGAATGGCCACAATGCATGAGAACGGCATGACTGAAGGGCCGGGATCCTTCTTTATTTTCGGGGTGCCAGTTCAAATATTTTATAGTTTGATGCCTGCCAAAGATCCATTTTATATTGTTATTTTCAATTGTATGTTTAAATTGATGAGCATCGCGGCAATGAGTCGATTATTTTCTAATGTGAGTTCAGTTGATTTTCGCTGTGTTCTGATATCCCTGATTATTGTTTCTCCGACGTTTAATTATTTTTCTTCAGTTTTTGGTAAAGATATATTCATTCTCTTTCTGACAATCCTTCTGGCTTTGGCGTTAGTCGATTTTTGTAAGACGCAGGGGAAAGTGATGCGATTATTAAAGGCCGTTGTGATACTGATGCTGGCTGGCTATTGTTTCCTGCTCCGACCCTATTCTCCCGTAACGGCACTTCTGTATGTGGTTTTTACTCTGGAATATTACCGGGCAATGAAGTTCATCACGTTAGGGGCTTTTTTTATTCTCATGCTGGCCGCATTTTTCAAATCTATTCTGCTGATTATTAACTGGCCAATGATTTTTGCTTTTATGTATATGGCCCCTAACCCTGCGCAGTGGATGAATTATGAAGGGTTTACATTACTACCTGCGCTCTGTGTCATTGTGACTTTAGTTCTTCTTATTATCAGGACAATAAAATATACCACACTCATTTTGGACTCCAGACTGATGTCATCGATTATGTGTGTCCTGATTTATTCTGCCGTAATGACGTTGGTTGGGTTCTACGCTATCCGTACCGATTATACTTTTGGAAGCGTGGGGGATGCCGTTTTCAGAAAACAATTGCTAATTATGCCACTGGTTATTTTCTCCATATTGCTTTATTTAAGAACCTACGCCTCAGGGACATCAGATGAAGAAAATTAAAGTTGTACACCTGTTAGGTCAATTGGATATCGGTGGGATTGAAAGCTGGCTTTTTGATTTTGTGATAGAAACCTCAGGAAGTATTCAACACACCTTTATCGTCGATAAGCCCCATAAAGGGTTTTACGAAGATGCTTTATTAGCTATGGATTGCAAAATAATACATATTCCTTCTTATAAAAAACCGCTGAAATACCTGGCTGCCTTATTCTCCGTTTTCAGGAATAACAAATATGACGTCTGTCATAGTCATGTCAGCTTCAATAATGGTTTCGTGGCGTACATTGCTAAAAGGTGTGGAATAGCACGGATTATTTCCCATGCTCATTCAGATCGAACGCTGTACTACCAAAATGCTGGTCCGATAAAACGCATTGAAATTAGTTTCAAAATTCTCCTGGCTAAGCGTTATTCAACCTGTTGCGTCGCGGTAAGTGAAGATTCAGCGCGTTGCCACTATAAAACAGGGGCGCCTGTGGTCAATATTATTCCCTGTGGCAAAGATTTCCATCGTCTTGTGTCTACTGCTCCCACCAGCCTTAAACATGATCTGGGCATTGCTGAAAGCACGTTCGTATTGGGAACCGTCGGGCGAATGGAATCCGTCAAAAATCACAAATTCCTGCTTGAAATACTGTCGCAATACCGGGATCAAGATGTGTGTTTACTGATTGTAGGTGAAGGAAGTTTGCGAAAAGACTTGCACAAAAGGGCCGTGGAGCGGGGTCTCGCTGACAAAGTTATCCTGACCGGCGCAAGAAATGATGCATTGTTAATTTTACGCGATGTTATGGATGTGTTCCTGTTCCCGTCGCTGCACGAAGGTCTCGGGCTTGCGGCTATTGAAGCTCAGGCTGCCGGATTACCGGTCATCGCGTCCTTGCACGTTCCGCGGCTTATTGATGTGACTGAGCGTATTTCCCATCAGTCACTCAGCGATCTCTGCGCATGGATGTCAGAGATTGATGTATTGATGACTCAGTCAGCAACGAAAAAAATCAATACTGATGTAATAACAGGGCGCTTTTCAATCGGGCAGAATGCGACAGAGATATTGAGGTTATATGCCTGAAAATATTAAAACTGGCCGTGCGTCTTTTCGTCGCTGGCGGGGAGTTATTCTCGTTTTATGTGCCATAACGTCTCTTTTACCGCAAATTTTCCGCGCTTATCTTCTGGATGTCTTCTCCGGTTTTCCCGGAAGAATCGGGGTAGGGATCCGTTATATTCTTATTCGTACGCTGGTAAAAACGTGCGGAGAGAATGTCTATATCGGACGATGGTGCGTATTCAAAAATCCGCAAAACCTCTCACTGGGTAGTAATATCAGTTTTCATGAACGCGCTTATGTTGATGCTGCCGGAAATATTTCTGTGGGCAGTGATGTATCGTTTGCACATTCTGTTTCGATCATCTCCTTTGAACATCGTTACGAATTGTGCGGACAGCCCTTTAAATATCAGTCGCTCGACCTGAGAAATGTTTGTATTGCTTCAAATGTATGGGTGGGATGCGGAGTAAGGATCCTGGCAGGTTCGGTCATTGATTCTGACGTCGTGGTAGCGGCGAATTCTGTTACCAAAAAACACCTTACGGCGGGGGTGTATGCTGGATCCCCTGCAATGAAAGTTAAGGAATTACCATGAAAATGGTTTTTGCGCATGACCACTATTTTATTCATCACGATGAGAAAGTATATTCTCCTGGTAAACTTCCTTATTCTGCTTTTGCCCGGTATTTTCATCATTTTAATGAAATAATAGTTTTATCTCGTTATAAAAGTGATTCCTCATTTTCGCCGCACTGGACTCTGGCCAGCGGCGATGGAATGGTTTTCAAAAAAATAGAAAATCATTCCTCTTTGAAGTCTGTGTTATTACCCTCCCGTAAAAATGTCATCGCAATTAAAGAGGCTCTCAGGGGCTGTGATGGCGTTGTGATCAGGTTACCCAGCGAAACAGGTCTTATTACCGCAAAGCTTGCGCGGCAGATGAATATTCCTTATGTCGTTGAGGTGGTCGCGTGCCCATGGGATGCGATGGTCGGATACGGCTCATTGAAAGGATTACTCTATGCCCCGGTATTAACCTGGCGAGTGAAGCAGGCGATTAAAAAAGCCTGGGGTGCTATTTATGTGACAGGCAGTTTTTTGCAAAAACGCTATCCCAACAGACATCATGTAGTGTCTGCTTCTAACGTAGAATTATTGCCGACTTCGGCTTATGTTCTTAATCAAAGGCTGCATAAAATCACTGCGTCTTCCAGCGGGCCTTTCAAAATAGGTATGATTGCTTCTCTTGACAGTCCACACAAAGGTTTTAATACCCTTTATCAAGCAATTTATCGGCTAAAAAACAGAGGCTTTTCGATCGTTCTTGAAATCACGGGTGCGGGAAGTAAATTCAAGAATATTAAAATGATTGATGAATTATCCCTGCGTGACAATATTATTTTTTCCGGACCAAGGACGCTGGGGAAAGACATTTTTTCATTTCTTGATACTGTCGATCTCTATGTGCAGCCGAGTAATCAGGAAGGGTTGCCACGGGCTGTGATAGAGGCCATGTCGCGAGCCTGCCCCGTGATCACCAGTTCCGCCGGAGGAATGCCTGAGTTATGTCAAAGCGAATATTTGCATAAGCCCGATGATGCCAATGGGTTGGCAAAAAACATTGAGAAATTACTGAATAACCGTCAGGAAATGTTAATGATGGCGCACTACTCGTTTAATAAGGCGCGTTTTTATCAACCTGAGTTATTAGAAAGAATTCGCTTTGATTTCTTCAGCCACTATAAAGATTATTTGCTTTCCCGCAGGAGCGCTTAGGGTGCAACATCCTCTCTGTTTTTTTTGCGTTGTACTGATATTGCTGATGAGCGGCTCTTTATGTCGGGCTGAAACAGTCATCATTGACTGCCTGATTACGCCTGACATTTATCACTTTTTTAAAGAGAGGAAAATAAAAAATACGCAGATTAAAATAATTCACCCTGGCTGTTTCCTCAGTCATCCTCTCTTCATTGACAGCAATACCTCGCTTTCCGGTGAAAAAGGTGCGCAAATTCAACAGACTTTTACCTTACCGGATACTGTTGGCGTGATAAATATTTCTTCGGGCGATAGCACAAGGGCTGTCAGTAATGTGCAAATTTCGGGGGTTTCTTTTATTGGCGGCGCAGAAAAAAACGGCTTTGCAGAACATAATCCTCTGATCAGTATATTCAATGCGCACGATGTTACGCTTTCAAATTTAAACCTCACAGGGTTTCGTGGCGATGGAGTTTATGTCGGGCAGGGGAATGTTGTTTCAAACCACCATATTGTGATAAGAAACGTCATCTTTGACGGCGTTAACTTCAGTAACCGTAATGGCATTAGTATTATTGACGGGCATGATATCCTTATTGATGGAAATCGCTTTACCCGTATTTCACGTAAAGGAATGCCAGGCAGCATTGATCTGGAACCTAACACTTCGCTTCAGCGCATTTATAACATTATGATCAGTCGTAATCATTTCACTGATGTGCATGGAATGGCTGCTATTGTGATAAGCCTGAGGCATGCGGGAGGGACTGTTCCTGATAACGTCACGATCAAAGGTAATATCTTCGACAAGGTTGTCAGAGGTATTCTCATCAAATCGGCAATTCCTAAAATTCATGTTAATAATAATTTTCACATTTTTGATAATCGGAGTTCATCTGCAAGTAAAGGAGATTACAGCATTTGTAATGTCAATGCTGCGACAGGTAACAATCTTCCTGCAATAGAAAAGTATTCTGATTCATGCTGGAAATCTTTAAGGATAAATCAGGATGTATTGCAATAAGAGTTGAAAGTTATTTTCTGCCACAAAAAGGAACTATAATTTTGAATGGAATCGATAAGAAAAACATCATCGCAATCACCGCCAACACCAGTTGGTATCTTTATAATTTTCGTAAAAATACTATTCTTGCGCTGTTAGAGAGTGGCTATCAGGTTATAGCCATCTCACCTGTGGATGAATATACTCACCGGCTTGCTGAACTGGGATGTAAAACCGTTTCAGTGAAAATAGACTCTGGTGGGACTAGCATTATTAAAGATTCTATTACTCTGCTTTCGTCCTGGTATGTATTACGTAAAGAAAAAGTGGATGTCATTCTGAATTTTACACCTAAAAATAATATCTACTTTACGCTCGCAGCAAAGGTATTGAATATTCCAGCCATTAATAATATCGCCGGACTGGGCAGTGTTTTCATGAGCAAAGGGATGGTAAGGGTAATCTGTCAGCACCTGTATCGGTTCAGCCAGCGCTACGCGGCCAAAATATTTTTTCAAAATGAGGATGACCGCGAATTATTCCTGACTGAAATGCTGCCTGATTACTTACATACCGAACGTTTACCGGGTTCTGGGGTTGATCTGGTTCGTTTTAATGTGACACCGGCACCCGACGATGATGTCGTGCGTTTCACCCTGATTGCACGCATGCTTTATTCCAAAGGGGTTGAGCATTATGTTGAAGCCGCACGTAAACTCAAGAAGCGTCATGGTCAACGCTGCGAATTTCGCTTGTTGGGATTTCTGGATGTTAGCAATCCGGCAGCGGTGAAGACTGAGCGTATGGCCGCCTGGATTGAGGAAGGTAATATTCTATATCTGGGGACATCCGATAATGTTGAGCAGGAAATCGCGCAGGTTGATTGTATTGTGCTGCCTTCTTTTTATCGTGAAGGCGTGCCGAAATCATTACTTGAAGCCGGAGCGATGGGAAAGCCGCTGATTACCACCCGTAATATTGGCTGTCAGGATGCGGTAGATGACGGGATAAATGGATTTCTGTGTGAGCCGCAAGATACGGACTGCTTAACGCGGGCGATGGAGCGGCTAATTAATATGACTCATGTGCAACGTCTGGAAATGGGCAATGAGAGTCGGAAAAAGATGGTCAGGGAGTTCGATGAAAAGATCGTTATTTCCCGTTATCTGAAGGCGATCGAACAAGTCTTGCCCTGAAACGGCGGCTATTCTGCCTCCGCTTCAGGGCTATTTGCTGACAAAATGTTAATCCACGCGGCGATAGCTGCGCTGAGTATTGTTCACTTTATACAGATAGCGGCGCGATTCCCCGGACGGATGTTTGGTCGTCAGGGTGGTGTAGACATCGCCCGGTGACATATTGTTGATGATGTTAAACGCCTGAGTTTTATTACTTGAGAACACGCGCAACACGCTGCCCGCCCCACCATTATAAGCAGTAATCACCGCATAACGACGCGATGTCGGGTTGCTGATATTCCCCAGATACACGTTTTGCAACATCGCCAGATACGCGGTGCCGGTATTAATATTGTTCTGCGGATCAAACAGATAGCTGCGACTCGGTTTGCCCCATTTCCCTTCAGATTTGAATACATCTACGCCTGCGGTGTGCTGCACAACCTGCATCAGACCCAGCGCATCAGCATTACTGACCGCATACGGGTTAAAGGCCGATTCTGTTTGCATGATCGCCAGTATCAGCGACTGATCGACACCATATTTCGCGGACGCTTCCCGGATCATCGGCAGGTATTTATGCGCACGCTGATTCAGGTGGTTTGGCACCATCTGAATCGTCACGGAATAAATCACGTGCAGACCGGACTGACGACGCATCAGCTTGTTCTGGATCAGATAGTCGGCAAAGCTGGCTGCGCGGCCTTCCCAGCGGATTGGCTGACCGGTGTTGTCGAGAACCTGACCGTACAACATCGGTTCACGGCTGATCTGGATATCGTTGACGTCTGAATAGAGATCAACGTTACCCGGGTCATCGCCCACCAGCAAGGTGCTGATAATTGCCTTACGCAGGCTGGCGGCCGGATCGGTGCCTGAAATGGTTTCGAGGGTGATGGTACCCGCATCAAAGTTGATGTGGCTGCGGGTGTAATACTGATCGCTATATTTCACGTAGTCTTTCGGACCCGCGATCAGCACTTCATTTATGCCCCAGATGTTTTCGATGTTATGGGCGAACTGCCCCATCAAAATATCGAATCCGTTGGTATCTTTCACATAAGCTTCGTTGAACTGGTTTTTCTTACTGCCGGAGCAGGAGATCAACATTGGCGCGATAATCAGCAAAGCTAAAATTTTCTTCATCTTACAAGCCGTTTCTGCTGAAAGAAGCAGGCGCCCGGAGCGCCTGCCTTAATGTTTCAACCATTGTTACAAATGATTATTTTGATGGCGGGGTGTAGCCTTCGATATGAACGTCCTGACCTTCAAACAGAAAATTCACCATTTCCTGTTCCAGCAATTTACGGTCATCCGGGTTCATCATGCTGAGTTTCTTTTCGTTGATCAGCATGGTCTGTTTGGCCATCCACTGTGACCAGGCTTCTTTGGAAATTTCATTGAAAATACGTTTGCCAATCTCGCCAGGGTACAGCTGGAAGTCTTGCCCTTCGGCATCGCGCTTGAGAAAGGTGCAAAAAATCGTTCTGCTCATGCTAATTCCTTATCGATCGTTCTTTTGGGGCGGTTATTTGCCAGCGGTCTGCTTTGCTAATTGCATCAGCAAACGTTCAACCGGCGCAGCCAGCCCGACGGATTGTGGTTGCGCTAAGTTATACCAGAGACCCGCACCTTCATCCATGCAACCTGCCGGAGAACGCAGATTTAACCACATCGGGACGATATCCAGATGGAAATGGCTGAAAGTGTGACGAAAGGCGGTCTGCTGCTGCAACGCATTTTGCGTAACACCGTATTTTTGCAGCCCCAGCGTGAGTTCGTCTTCGGTCGAATATTGCGGGAAGCAGAACAATCCGCCCCACAGGCCGACGGACGGACGCTGCTCCAGCCAGACTTTATCCTCCTGCTGGATCATCAGCATAAAGGCCGTTTTTTCCGGTAACGTCGTCTTGGGTTTTTTCCCCGGATATTTTGCCCAGCTGTGATGTGCATAGGCTTCACAGCCTGACTTCACCGGACATAGCTCGCATTTCGGCTTACTGCGGGTACACACCATCGCACCCAGATCCATCATTGCCTGATTAAACTGCGCGACCCCTTCGGCAGGTGTGACGTCTTCACTGATCGCCCACAGTTTATTTTCGGTTTTCTTCTCGCCCGGCCAGCCGTCAACGGCGTAGCAGCGGGCCAGCACGCGTTTCACATTGCCGTCCAAAATGGGGTAATGCTGATTCAGTGCCAGCGACAAAACGGCACCCGCTGTGGAACGGCCAATGCCGGGCAGCGCAAGAATTTCATCAAAGGTTGTTGGAAATACGCCGCTGTGCTGGCTGACGATAGTTTGCGCTGCTTTATGCAGGTTTCGTGCGCGGGCGTAGTAACCCAGCCCGGTCCACAGATGCAGTACTTCATCGAGTGGCGCGGCGGCGAGATCAGACACCGTCGGGAAACGTTCCATAAAGCGTTCAAAATACGGGATGACAGTCGCTACCTGCGTTTGCTGCAACATCACTTCAGAAAGCCAGACTTTATAGGGGGTTTTTGCGATTTGCCAGGGCAGCGTTTTGCGGCCATAGCGCTGATACCAGTCGAGCACCAGCGGCGAAAAACTTTTTGCTTCCATAAAACCAGGGGTTTCCATCATGGGTGAATTACAGTCCGGCAGGGTTAAAAGACGGGGCTGATCACATCACAGTTCCCGTCTGGCTGTAAACCGGAACTTTCCGCACTGTATTGACGGATTTCCTGCCGTCAAACCTTGCTAATCGGGAGTAAGTTTGGATAATGCGCCTTTCCTTATATTCAGTGACCAAAGCACAGGCATCCGCGCGCGGGTACCGCGTCTTGCCAATCGGAGTGGAAACACCATGAAAAACGACGTCATTTCACCGGAGTTCGACGAGAACGGTCGCGCGATGCGCCGTATCCGTAGTTTTGTCCGCCGTCAGGGCCGTCTGACCAAAGGTCAGCAATTCGCGCTGGACAATTTCTGGCCGGTGATGGGCGTGGAGTTTCAGGCAGAACCTCTGGCAATTGATGCCTTGTTTGGTCGCCCGGCACCGGTTGTGCTGGAAATCGGTTTCGGGATGGGCACCTCGCTGGTCACGATGGCGAAACAGAACCCGGACCAGAATTTCATCGGCATTGAAGTTCACTCGCCTGGCGTCGGTGCCTGTCTTGCGACCGCGCATGAAGAGGGTGTCAGTAACCTGCGCGTAATGTGTCACGATGCGGTCGAAGTGTTGGAAAAAATGATTCCGGATGGCTCGCTTGACATGGTGCAGCTATTCTTTCCTGACCCGTGGCACAAAGCGCGTCATAATAAGCGCCGTATCGTGCAGCCGGAGTTCGTTGAGAAGCTGCGCAAAAAATTGAAAGTGGGCGGTGTATTCCACATGGCAACCGACTGGGAGCCTTATGCGGAGCACATGCTTGACGTCATGACCAGTTTAGAAAACTGGGTGAACCTGTCGCAGGAGGGCAATTATGTCCCGCGTCCGGAATCCCGCCCGGTGACCAAGTTCGAAATGCGTGGCCAGCGTTTAGGCCACGGCGTATGGGATCTGATGTTTGAGAGGAAGCAATAATGGCTACAAATCGCAGTCGTCGTTTACGTAAGAAGTTACACATTGCCGAGTTCCAGGAACTGGGCTTCTCTGTAAAATGGCGTTTCCCGGAAGGTACCGCGGTAGAAACCATTGACGAATCACTGGATAAATTCATTGACGGTGTGATCGAGCCAAACAAGCTGGCCTTCGACGGCAGTGGCTATCTGCAATGGGAAGGTCTGGTTTGCCGTCAGGACATCGGCCATTGCACTGATGAACAACGTGCGCTGGTCAAAAAATGGTTAGAAGACCATAAAATGGAAGACGTGGAAGTTTCTGAGTTATTCGATATCTGGTGGGACTGATTCTGCCGTCATCCTTCGAATTGTCTCTGCGTTGACTGCCTTCACTTACCCCGGTCACTTACTTTTGTAAGCTCCCGGGGATAAGTTCAGTTGTCGCCTTGATACAACTCGAATGATTTAGGCAGATCCTGAGGATCTCTGAATCTCATAAAGGTGCCTTCCGGCACCTTTGTTACATCTGGAGGCAGGACGTTGGGTACCGAACTTGATAACAGTTTGCTGGAAGATATTCTTGCGCAGGTCAGGCCGCTGATAGGTCGGGGTAAAGTGGCCGGTTACATTCCTGCTCTGGCGGAAGTCAGCCCCGATCATTTAGGAATCGCCGTGTGTACCACGAAAGGGGAGATCTTTCGTGCCGGTGATGCCGATATTCGTTTCTCGATCCAGTCGATCTCAAAAGTTCTCAGCCTGACGCTGGCGCTGACCCGTTATCAGGAAAGCGAAATCTGGCAGCGTGTCGGCAAAGAGCCGTCCGGTCAGCCATTCAATTCTCTGGTACAGCTTGAGCTGGAACAGGGTAAACCGCGTAACCCGTTCATCAATCCGGGCGCGCTGGTGGTCTGCGATATGCTGCAAACCCGGCTTTCGGCACCGAAGCAGAGAATGCTGGAAGTGGTGCGTCAGCTGGCCGGATCGGCAGATCTCAACTACGATCGGCACGTTGCGCGTTCCGAGTTTGAGCACTCCGACCGCAATGCGGCGATTGCGTATCTGATGAAGTCTTTCGGTAATTTCGACAACGACGTCATCACCGTTTTGCACACCTATTTTCACTACTGCGCATTGCGCATGAGCTGTGAAGAGCTGGCGCGCACCTTTGTGTATCTGGCCAATAAAGGGCATCCGCTGGGTAGCGAGACACCGCTCATTGATGCCCGTCAGGCACGGCAGATTAATGCGATGATGGTGACCAGCGGTATGTACGATGGTGCGGGTGAGTTCGCCTATCGCGTCGGGATGCCGGGCAAATCCGGTGTCGGCGGCGGTATTATTGCCGTGGTGCCGGGGGAGATGTGTATCGCGGTATGGTCGCCGGAACTTGACGCGGCAGGGAACTCTTTGGCAGGTATTGCTGCCTTAGAACTACTGGCGCAACGTATTGGCCGTTCAATTTTTTGAGTTTGCTGTCTTAAGGGAGAGTACATGTTAGTAAAAAGTGGAGTGGTAAAAACCGGACTTGCTGCGTTGCTGGCCCTCGGTGCGTGGAGCGCACAGGCGGACTATCAGTGTGCCGTACAGCCTAAAGATGATGTGATCATCAAGCCGCAGACCGTTCAGGTGGTCGGTAACAGCGGTGATTTGCTGATCACGCCAAATGGTAACGTGACCCTCAACGGTAAAGACATGACCCTGAGCGCCAGACAGCGTCAGGAAGCGATCGATTATCAGGCCGGTTTGCGTCGCGACCTGCCGTGGATTGATCAGGGTGCCACTGCGCATCTCGAAAAAGGCCGTGTGGCGGTAGATCGGGTGATCGTCGAGAAACTGGGCACCGACAGCAACGTGCGTAACCGTCTGGTCACGCTCGACAAGCAACTGAAGCAACAGATGAACCTGATCATTGAGCACCGCGCCGACGGTCTGACCTTCCACCATAAAGCGGTGGAACAGGTTAAGCAAAACGGTCAGAAGCTGATGGAACAAACCATGGGCGGCGTGATGCAGGACAGCATCAACGAAATGGGCCTCAAACAGGCTACCAGCGGTGGGAATCCGTTGCAGGCGATGATGGGTAATCTTGGCGGGCTGCAGCAAGCCATTCAGGAAGAGTGGAACAAGCAGGAAAAAGAGTTCAAAGCCTTTGGCGATGACGTCTGTAAGCGTGTGACGAATCTGGATACTCAGCACAAAGCCTTGCTGGCGGATTTGAAAAAGTAACCGGCTAAATGACAGACACAAAAAAACCGCGATTACGCGGTTTTTTTGTGGGAAAACGAACCGTCCTTTGTGAACTGCACCTTACTCCCCCAAAAACAGCTCCAGCAGTGAGTTGAGGAATAATTTTCCTTTGCCGGTGATCTGCCAGTGCGTGGCGGTTTCCACCAGATATTCTTTGGTGATCGCTTCGTCAAGCTGTGCGCGTATCACCGACTCATCCAGCCCGGTATACAGACCAAACTCTTCACGCGGCGCGGCTTCCAGCAGGCGGAAGCGGTTCATGAAGAATTCAAACGGCAAATCTTCGGTTTCGACCGGATGCTGTTTGTCCATATAACGTCCCTGCATATAGCCGCGAGGATGTTTGGTTTTTACGGTACGCAGGATTTGCCCGTCGGGCTGCGTCAGTTTGCCATGCGCGCCACAACCGATGCCGAGATAATCCCCGAAGCGCCAGTAGTTCAGATTGTGCTGACACTGGTAGCCCGGTTTGGCATACGCCGAGGTTTCATACTGCTGATAACCAGCCGCAGTCAGCAACTGATCGCCTTGCTCGAAAATATCCCACAGTGCATCGTCATCCGGCAGGGTCGGCGGACGCGAGGCGTACATTGTGTTCGGCTCAATAGTCAGCTGATACCACGACAAATGCGGCGGGTTGAGTGCAATAGCCTGACGCAAATCGTCCAGCGCTTCTTCCAGCGTCTGATCCGGCAAGCCGTGCATCAGATCCAGATTGAAGCTGCGCAGGTTCAGGCCGGTCGCCAGATGCGCCGCGCGTGTGGCTTCGTCAGGGCCATGAATACGCCCCAGACGCTCCAGTTTCTGCGCATCGAAACTTTGCACGCCAATGGAGATACGGTTCACACCGGCGCGCTGATAGCCGCTGAAGCGGTCTGCTTCGACGGTGCCCGGATTAGCTTCCATGGTGATTTCAGCATTAGCATCGAGCGGCAAACGCGCGCGCACGCCGTCGAGCAGATTCTGCATCGCTTCGCTGCTCAGCAGACTTGGGGTTCCGCCGCCGATAAAAATCGTCCCCACACTGCGTCCGCCCACCAGATGCAGGTCTGCATCCAGATCAGCCAGCAGATGCGCGACATAATCGTCATGCGGCACTTCACCCTTTAACGCGTGCGAGTTGAAATCGCAGTAAGGGCATTTTTGCACGCACCACGGAATATGGATGTAGAGACTCAGCGGCGGTAACTTACGCATTCTTCTGTACAGCCTCTTTCATCGCGGCAAGCAATAGTTTCAGTGCCTGTCCACGGTGCGAGACCGCACTTTTTTCTTCACGGGTCAGTTCTGCGGCGGTCTTGCCCAGCGCAGGAACATAAAAAATCGGGTCATAACCGAAGCCGCCTTCGCCTGCTTCGGCAAAGGTAATCTCACCAGCCCAACTGCCGTGACACACCAGCGGCGTCGGGTCTTCAGCGTGGCGCATATACACCAGCACACAATGGAACTGCGCATCGCGCTGACCCTGTGGCACGTCTTTCAGCGCCACCAGCAGTTTATCGAGGTTTTGCTGATCGCTGGCATCAGCGCCTGCGTAGCGTGCGGAGTAAATCCCCGGCGCGCCGCCGAGAAAATCCACCGCCAGACCTGAATCATCAGCAATGGCTGGCAAACCGGTGACCGCTGCCGCATGGCGGGCCTTCAGGATGGCGTTCTCAATGAACGTCAGCCCGGTTTCTTCGGCAGATTCAACACCGAGTTCCGTTTGTGCGACCACGTCCAGCCCGAAACTGGCCAGAAGATGTGCGAGCTCACGCACTTTACCGGCGTTGCCGGTAGCTAATACGACTTTCTGCATGGGAGAGTCCTGACGTAAACGTTATTCTGCGAGCAGTACCGCGACCTCAGTCGGGATATTTTGCGGATGTGTAATGCGGACTTGTTTATGGCGGCCCAGTTCGCCCTTTTCAATGCTGACCTGACTTTTGGCGACTTTAAACTGTTTTGCGAGAAATTTCACCAGATGTGTGTTCGCCTGACCATCAACCGGCGGGGCGGTGATGGCGACTTTCAGTTCGTCGCCATGCAAACCCACCAGGCTGTCGCGGCTGGCTTTGGGCTGGATAACCAGCCGCAAAACCAGCGCATCAGATTGCCAGAACGCCGGGCTTAAAGCTGGAACCACAACGCACCCAGCAGATCCATCCCCAGATAATTCAGCATATAGAGGATAAGGATCACCACCATCGCCGAGAAATCGATGCCGCCCATCGCCGGAAGAATACGACGGATTGGCGCCATCAGCGGCTCAGTCAGCTGCATCAGCAGATAATCCATCGGCCCGCGGCCCTGGCTCACCCAGCTCATCAGCGAGCGGATAATCACCAGCCAGAACACCAGATAACCGGCGGCTTTAACCAGCCCTATCAGGCCAATCAGCAGGCTGCTCAGACCAAAGAAAATAGCGCCGCTTTGAATAAGCAACAGCAGCGGGAATTTGATGGTGCAAAGGATAAACGCCAGCAGCAAACTCGCGCTGTCAATCGGGCCCAGCGGCGGAATAATCCGGCGAAGTGGTCCGATAATGGGCTGAGTAATTTTCACCACGAACTGTGAAAACGGGTTATAAAAATCTGTACGTGCCCATTGCATCCAGATGCGCAGTAGCAGAACCATCACGTAGAGATCTATGAGGGTTTTAACCAGAAACGTCAGCGTTAACATAATTCTCCTATGCCCTTCATCCTTCGCGTGTCGTCTTGACGCAACACGAATGATTTTGGGCAGTGTTATTTTATTATTTGCTCTTATTAGAACAGTTTTTCCATTTCCTGCGCGCGGGTAATGGCGGCCTGCATGGCCTCGGAGACAATCTCCGGTAATTTACGGTCGGTGAAAACCTTCAGAGCTTCAAACGTCGTGCCGCCTTTGGACGTCACATTCTCACGAAGTTGTGACAATGGCGTGTCCGGACTGGCGGCGACTAAAGCACTGGCGCCGCTGGCGGCTTGCTCAACCAGCATCCGTGCGGTTTCAGCGCTGAAACCCAGACGTTGCGCTTCAGCCTGCATTGCTTCCATAAACAGGAAGAAATACGCCGGGGCGCTGCCTGCGGCGGCAATTACGTGGTTGATACCTTCTTCGGTATCGACCCAGCAAATTTTCCCGACGGCGGTCATCAGTTCGCCGCTGTAATCACGGTCTGCCTGAGAAACCTGAGAAGGTGCGTACAGGCCACTCATGCCTTTCCCGACCAGAGATGGCGTGTTCGGCATGATACGCACGATGTTCAGATTATCGCCCAGCAACTCGCAGAAGCGCGCCACACTGACGCCTGCGGCAATCGACAGTACCAGCTTGTCGCTAAAATCCACGTCTTTTTGCAGTGCTTTACACACATCGGCCATCATTTGCGGTTTTACCGACAAAACAACGACATCCGCCTCCTTTGCACAGCCGCTGTTATCGCTGCTGCTTTGCACGCCATATTTATCAGCCAGCGCATCGCGATGCGTGGTGGAAGGGGCACAAACGCTGATGAGATTTGCCGGATAGCCGCTTTCGACCAGGCCGGAAATAATTGCGCCCGCCATATTACCGGCGCCGATAAAACTGATTTTGCGATGTTGCATTCATGCTCCTTGCTTTTAATGGGGGCTGAATTGAGCCTATCAAGAGTAAAGCAGTAAACCCAAAGATAAAGGTTACTGTTTTATGCTGTAATCACGGGCACCGAAAATGGCGGTCCCGATGCGAACCATCGTGCTGCCAGCCGCAATTGCCGCAGGCATATCATCGGTCATACCCATCGACAGCGTATCGGCCTGCGGACAAATATTTTGTAAATCTTTCAGCGCATCCCGCATCTTGCCGAAGACCTCAAGCTGTCGCGCGTGATCCGTTTCCACTGCCGGAATCGCCATCAGGCCGCGCAGTATCAGGCGGGGCATCGCCATAATCTGTCGGGCCAGTTCTGCGATATCGCCCACTGCAATGCCGGATTTACTGGCCTCATCGCTGATGTTGACCTGAATCAGCACCTGTAAAGGCGCTAAACCGGCCGGACGTTGTTCGTTCAGCCGCTGGGCGATTTTCAGGCGGTCAATGGTATGGCACCAGTCAAAGTTCTCCGCCACCAGGCGGCTTTTATTCGACTGCAATGGCCCGATGAAATGCCAGGTCAGCGCAGGCTGATGTCCGGCAAAGTGGGCAATCTTATCCACGCCTTCCTGCACGTAGTTTTCGCCGAACGCTAACTGTCCGGCGGCAATCGCTTCTTCGACAGCGCTCGCAGGTTTTGTTTTGCTGACTGCAAGCAAGGTAATTTCTTCTGGAGACCTGCCGCAATGTTGTGCAGCGGCTGCGATTTTCTCGCGGACATTCTGTAAGTTCTGCTCAATAGCGTTTTGCTGACTAAGGCTCATAGGGACTCAGGAGGATTTCAACATGGATATTGATGGATTAGTGGGACGTAGTGTAAAGCAAAATGCCTCCGATCTGCACCTTTGTACCGGCTATCCGCCTGTGTTGCGCATTGACGGGGAATTATGTCGCTGTGAAGATCTGCCGGTGGTGGAGGCTTCGCAGATGCTGGGGCTGATCCATGCGTGGCTGGATGCCACTGAACAACATACTTTGCAGCTGGCCGGACAGGTGGATAAAGCGCTGACATTGGGTGATGGCGTGCGGATGCGGCTCAATATCTTTCAGCAACTGCACGGGTTGTCTGCGGCGCTGAGACCGGTGCCTGCCCGTTGCCCCGAGCTGGCTGCATTGAGGGTGCCGGATATCTTGCAGCACGTCATTATGCAGGAAGACGGCCTGATTTTGGTCACCGGTGCGACGGGCAGCGGGAAATCCACCACGCTGGCGGCGCTGATTGATCATCTCAACCGCCATGCGAAGCGCCATATTATTACGCTGGAAGACCCCATTGAGCTTATCCATACTGGCAGGCACTGTCTGATTCAGCAGCGCGAACTCGGGCTGCATACGCGTTCATTTGGTGAAGCGGTGCGCGGTGCTCTGCGTGAAGATCCGGATGTATTGTTACTGGGCGAACTGCGTGACACTGACAGTATCCGGCTGGCGCTGACGGCGGCAGAAACCGGCCATCTGGTTCTCGCGACACTGCATACGCGCAACGCCACACAGGCCATTGACCGGCTGGTTGATGTGTTTCCGGCAGAAGAAAAAGCGTTTGTCCGCGCTCAACTGGCGGGTAGCCTGCGGGCCGTGATCGCGCAAAAACTGGCGGTGACTGAAGAAAAGGACGGTAGAAAAGCGGGAAGGGTAGCGCTTTTTGAAGTGCTGACTTCCACACCGGCGGTGTGCAATTTAATCCGTGAAGGGAAAACTCATCAACTGGCGGATATCCTGCAAACCGGCGCGCAGGCCGGCATGCAGACGTTCGCACAAAGCCGTCAGCAGCGGCAACGTGCGGGATTACTGGCGGAAGATCAGGACTGACTCCACTGTTTCTCGAACCAGCTTTCCAGAATAATGACGGCGGAAGCGGCATCCACGCTGCCTTTATCCAGCGCACGGAAACCGCCGCGATCGAACAAATCAGCGCGGGCTTCTACGGTACTCAGGCGTTCGTCGTGCAGTTCAACCTGAACGCCAAAACGGCCATGCAGACGGTTGGCAAATTTGCGCGCACGGGCAGTCAGAGGTTGTTCTGTGCCGTCCATGTTCAGCGGCAAACCGACAACCACCAGATCCGGCAGCCATTCTTTCAGCAGTTTTTCAATTTTCTGCCAGTCCGGTGTGCCGTCCTGCGCTTTAAACGAGGTCAGCGGACGGGCGGTACCGGTGACTTCCTGACCAATAGCCAGACCGATGCTTTTGGTGCCGAAGTCGAAAGCAAAAACCGTGCGGTTTGCCATTATGCATGCCCCGCATGGGTGGCGAGCTGTCCGACGTCAACGCCGATCATTTTCGCTGCTTCGCGCCAGCGGTCAGCAATGGGGGTGCGGAACAAAATATCGCTGCTGGCTTCAATGGTCAGCCACGAGTTTTCCAGTAATTCTTTTTCAAGCTGGCCCTGTTCCCATGCGGCATAACCCAGTGCCACCAGCACATCTTTTGGCTGATCGGGCGTGCCCAGCGTTTCCAGCACGTCTTTCGAGGTGGTGATCATCGTGCAGTCAGAGATGCGGATGCTGGAGCCAAAACCTTCGCGCGGCGTATGCAAAATGAAACCGCGATCGTCTGCCAGCGGCCCCCCGGAAAAAACCGGGCGATCAAGACGAATACTCAGGTCACGGGGTTCGGGGGTGATGTCGAGTTTGTCGAGTACGCTTTCAATGGTGAAATCGTCGACCAGTTTGTTAATCACCAGCCCCATGGCGCCGTCTTCATTGTGTTCGCAGATGTACACGACCGAACGTTTGAACTGGGGTTCATCCAGGCCAGGCATCGCAATAAGAAAGTGATGTTGTAGATTCATGGTATGCAGGATGTTTAACCTCAGAATTGAAATCAGTGCAGGCAGGCCAGTTTATTACGTCAGGCTCGCCAAAAAAAGCGGGTTATCCAGCAATGCTGAACAACCCGTTTATCGATTTTAATCTGTGCTTATCGTGAAGCCAGACGTTTCTCGATGGCGTCCATCAGCATGCCGGTGATGGAAATCGGGAAGGCGGCTTCGATTTCACGTGCACAGGTCGGGCTGGTGACGTTAATTTCCGTCAGGCGATCGCCGATAATATCCAGACCGACAAAAATCAGGCCTTTCTGCTTGAGGATTGGCGCAACGGTACGGGCAATTGCCCAGTCACTTTCGCTCAGCGGACGGGCTTCGCCACGGCCTCCGGCAGCCAGATTACCGCGGGTTTCACCCTGCGCCGGAATACGCGCCAGGCAGTAAGGCACCGGTTCGCCGTCGACCACCAGAACGCGTTTGTCACCGTCCTTGATGGCTGGCAGGTAGTTTTGTGCCATACAGAAACGGCTGCCGTGTTCGGTCAGTGTTTCGATAACGACGGAGACGTTGGCATCTTCAGGTTTCAGACGGAAAATGGAAGCGCCGCCCATGCCATCGAGTGGCTTGAGGATCACGTCAGTATGTTCTTTATGGAACGCTTTCAACTGCGCTGCATTGCGGGTAACCAGCGTATCTGGCGTCAGTTCAGGGAACCACGCGGTGAACAGCTTCTCGTTACAGTCGCGCAGGCTCTGCGGTTTATTGACGATCAGCGTGCCTTTTTCTTCGGCACGTTCGAGGATGTAAGTGGCATAAATGAATTCGGTATCGAACGGCGGATCCTTACGCATCAGGATCACGTCCAGTTCCTGCAGGGCGATATCCTGCTCTGTGCCAAACTCATACCAGCCATCGTAATCCTGCTTCACGCTGAGTTTTTTGGTGGTCGCACGGCCTTCGCCGCCGCGCAGATACAGGGAATTCATTTCCATGTAATGCAGTTCGTAACCACGACTCTGCGCTTCCAGCAACATAGCGAAACTGGTGTCTTTTTTAATGTTGATGGAAGAGATCGGATCCATCACGATGCCAAGCTTAATCATTTGGTTTCCTCTTAACCCAGATCGCCGAAACGAACCTGTAAGGCTGTAATCGCGGTGAGTGCTGTGGTTTCTGTACGCAGAACACGGGGTCCCAGCAGGATATCAGTAAATCCGTAGCCGGAGGTCATTGCAATTTCTTCAGCGGATAAACCGCCTTCCGGGCCGATCAGCAGGCGGACATGGCTTACCGGCAGCGGCAGGGTGTTAATGCTGTGGCTGGCGCGCGGGTGCAGGTTCAGCTTCAGGCTGTCGTCCTGCTCGTTGCACCAGGCTTCGAGCTGCATCGCCGGACGAATTTCAGGGATACGGTTACGTCCGCACTGTTCGCAGGCGGCAATGGCGATTTTCTGCCACTGCTGCAATTTTTTCTCCAGACGTTCGCCGTCAAGTTTGACGCCACAGCGCTCGGAAAACAGCGGAGTAATCGTATTCACGCCCAGCTCAATAGATTTCTGAATGGTGAATTCCATCTTCTCGCCACGCGAGATCACCTGACCAAGATGCAGATTCAGCGGGGATTCATTATCCGCCAGCACGCCCTGATTCAGGCTGACACGCACACTTTTCTTATCAACCTGCGTGATGCTGGCTTCGAAGACCTGGTTGCTGCCGTCAAATAACTGAATCGCCTGACCCGGCTGCATACGCAGAACGCGCCCGACGTGATTGGCGGCATCTTCGCTCAGCGCAATCTCGCTGTGAGCGGTCAGGATTTCCGGATGATAAATGCGGGGTATGCGCATGTGTGACTGCTGTCCTTAAAGTGGTGAAGTGGGCTATTTTGGCAACTGTTGCCAGCCCTGTCGCTGACTATTGTGCCCTATAGTAGGTTAGCTTTTTCTTTGCACGCAAGCCTGCTGAACGTAAGGGTTGTGATTCCCCTGTACCCTGGCAATGCGGTTATCGCGTTCACATTCCCATGAAGTGACCGGATACTGGCGATCCCAGGCGGTAAACAACTGTGTCTGCTGGCGGGATAAATTCAGTTTGTACTGGTCACGCATGTAGAAGTAAGTGCGCGCAATGGCCCCACGGGCGCGGGCTGGCGGCTCGGCGGCTTTGGCTTTGAAGTCGATTTTCATTTCACAGCGGCCATACTGACCTTCGCCACCGTTCCACTGGCTGTACATGAAATTATTGCGGTCGCCGTTCACTTCACCGATGGCCGGTTCAAGGTTGTGCAGGTCAGTTTCAACCTTGCGATAGTCGGCGCTTTTCGCGCAATTTTTGCGCCCGCCATCCTGCCAGCATTGCATCTGGTGGCCGAACTGCCACGCGGGAACCACATGTTCCCATTCGATCCGGCTGGCGCGCTGTTCACTTTTACGTACCGCGTAACCGCAGGATTGCAGATCCGGCGTGCCTTTTTTCCCCTGCCAGCTGATATCGCAGCCGCAGTAAAATGTTGGCGCGCCCTGATTGATTTTCACGGCAGCGGCTTTGGCCTGACTGAAGTTATTGATGGCGTTGCCGGACTGGCTGAAGGCGCTCAGCGGTGTCAGCGCACTGATAAACAGAAAAGATAAGAACGTTTTATGAAACATGTTTCTGAAAGACCCAAGACTAAAAGGCCGGAAGGGTAACGGATGCGGCGCGATGTGACAATGGGACTTTGCTGCTAATGAGTGATTGAAAAATCAGCAATTAGTGATGCCGTTAGCGTTAAAACGTAACAGTTCGCCGCAATGGCGGCAGCGGTATTCCGACTCCTTGCGCATCACCTTATTGTGGCGTCGCACGGTCAACTGGTGGTCGCGGCAGGCGCATAAATACGGATAGGTTTTACTTTGCACGGATGCCACTTCGAACTTGTGGGTTCTGCTCGCTGAGACACCCAGCACATGTTCCATCATCCAGCGCCACTCTTTGCCATGCGGTGCAGGAGCGCGACCAAAACGGCGGTATACCAGCAAATGGGCCAGCTCGTGTGGCACCACTTCATCGATAAACGGTTGCTGATTTTCCAGCAGTAATACCGGATTAAGGCGGATTTGCCAGTGTTGCAGATACGCGCTTCCCGCGCTGGTGCCGCGTTGCTGATAGCTGATTTCCGGCTCCGTGTAATCGGTGCCAAAAAACTGATTTGCCATCTGGAGTTTTTCCCGCAGGCAGCGCATAACGGCTTGTTGCAGGGCGATGGGGAGACGTGAGGTTTTCATCTGGCGAAGGATAAATCTGGCGGGGGAGAGATGCAATATGGAATTCCTCCCCTTTGCAGGGGAGGAATGGCAGGCTTATTTATTGCTAACTTACTTACCGATGTCGCGCAGGGCTTCACCTTTCATCAGGTTGCGTTCGATGTGTTCCAGTGAGACGTTTTTGGTCTCAGGGATCAGCGCAATAGTGATGAAGATGAAGACCACGTTCAGCGCGGCGTACACCCAGAAGGTATTGGCATTGCCGAGGCTGTCGAGCATGGTCAGGAAGGTTGCGCCGACAATCATGTTGGCGATCCAGTTGGTCGCAGTAGACACGGTGATACCAAAATCGCGGCCTTTCAGCGGCTGAATTTCAGAACACAGTACCCAAATCAGCGGACCAGCACTCATCGCAAAACCAACGATGAACATCAGCAGCATGGCGATGGAGAAGTATTTCGCCGCATCGGATTCGACACCGATATGCAGCATAGTACCCAGCACACCCATACCGACTGCCATCACCAGGAAGCCCAGTTTCAGCGTAGGTTTACGGCCCCAGCGGTCAACCAGACCGATGGCAATGAACGTCGCCAGAACGTTAACCAGCCCGACGATCACCGTGCCCCACATCTGTTGAGAGGTGCTGGCGAAACCGGCGATGCCGAAGATTTTTGGTGCGTAGTACATGATGACGTTCATACCGGTGAACTGCTGCATGACCTGCAAAAGAACGCCGAGGTAAACCGCACGACGGAAGTTTTTGTTATTAACGAACAAACCCCAGCCGCTTTGTTTTACTTTCAGACTTTCACGGATTTCATCCAGTTCATGTTTTGCCTGCTCACTGGAATCACGCAGTTTTTCCAGTACGCGGCGTGCTTTACCGTCATCGCCACGAGCGGCCAGCCAGCGCGGGCTGTCCGGCAGAAAGAAGACGCCAACCAGCAACAGCAATGCCGGAATGGTGATGATGCCCAGCATCCAGCGCCATGCACCGGTGTAGCTGAACGCGGTATCCGACAGGTATGCGGCCAGAATACCGATGGTGATCATCAACTGGTACATGGAAATCATGCTGCCGCGGATTTTTTCCGGTGCGATTTCTGACAGGTAAATCGGTGCGGTGTAAGAGGCAATACCGACAGCCAGACCCAGCAGAACACGGGCAACAATCAGCACTTCTGTGTTGGGCGCAAAGGCGGAACACAGGGAGCCGACAACGAACAGAACTGCGCCGATCATCAGGCTGAATTTACGTCCCAGACGGAAGTTCAGCCAGCCACTGCCGACAGCACCGACGGCGGCACCAAACATCATGGAGCTTACAACCCATTCCTGTTGGTGGTTAGTAATCTGGAAGTCATGGCTGATAAAGGGCAGGGCGCCCGCGATGACGCCGATATCTAAGCCGAACAGCAGTCCGGCAAGTGCAGCAAGAAAACAGACAAAGAAAGTGACGCTTTTGTTCGAGCGTTTTCCTTTGGTCGAAGTTGAGTTGTTCATCCGGTCTCCAAAATAATGCAATCGTTTTGAGTTTGTAATAATGCTTAGGCTGTTATGTTATTAACCCTGCACACAGCTTAACGTGAACCCGGTCACAGTGTTGTAATCGTTTACACTAATAGGTGTGGCTGGGTATCTTGTTTCTGAAGGGTTTCAAACGGATAGCGTAACAGGAAGGAGATGTGCCTGAGAGTAATAGCCCATAAATTGATTTATATCAATCAATACAGTGTTTCAAACTTTTACATATACAAATAACTTATTAATTTATAACAAATTATTTTCTGTAACCGTTTTCATTTTAGCCATCATCTGGCCATAAAACTTCCCGCTTCCTGCTTTTGAGTGTAATCGTTGAAATACTCAATTCGGACTTTTTCAGACGATGCTGAAGCCGAAAATGGTAACGATGGGCTGTATGGCTTGCCCGGATAGACGTTTTTCTTCAGCTCTTTCCACTGGCACCGGGCTTCCTTTTTATCGCTGTCACACAGGCCAATACGCTGTACCAGCAGATGGATATTGCCGGTATTGGTAATTTGCTGAGTGGATGGATCCCAACCCAGTCTGGCGACCGGTTTTGCTGGCGGCACCATGACGACGACCCCCCAGACAATGGTCAGGTTCAGTTCGCTGGTGAAATTTTTGTTGATGGCAGGGTTTTTGAATTCTTCCGGAGTCATTGACTGAAAATGCACGCGGTAGATTTTTTCTTCGTTGCTTTCACCGAGGCCGACGATCCTCACCGGCTGGCTGTTACCGGCGGGCAAACCAAATTTTAGCGGCGAGACCACCAGACTGTTTTGTGCGCCCTGTGGTGCAGGCGTTTCACTTTCCTGTGGTGTGCCGGGGTTATGAACCTCGGTGATTTTTCCCTGAATATACTGGGTAGTTTCGCTTTTAGAACTGATGACCAGTGCAGCAGCATGTTGTTCGTTAAGCGTTACTTTCATCGGTGAAACGGTGATGTTGGCAAAACACAGGACAGGTATGGTCAGCATCAGTACCGGGAGCAGTTTCAGGTCTGAGACCCGCCTTTGTATTTGTGATCTGCGCATAAAAATCCTTACGTGAATGCGGTGATGAAGTGCAATCCGTTGCCAGGAGAATCTCCTAAAGCTGCGGCGTAAAATTCACAATCAGATGTCCGGTATAATGCCCAGCTTGTTTACTGTTGATATCCATTGTCTTGGTGCTGAGTTCCAGTGGTGCAGGAACACACAATACTGCCTGTGGGATCCCGGGCAGATGCACTGGCCGGGTATGAGCGGTCTGAATATCAGAAATTAACA